>JBPCQV010000024.1:0-5448 GCA_050997725.1 Acidimicrobiia bacterium | reverse complement strand
CCCCGAGATTGATGTGTTTGACCGCCTCCATGGCATCAATCGCTTCGACCATCGACACCGGGATGCCGGCTGCGCGCAGCTCACCGATGAAGTCGGTGAGGAGATCGATCACTAGGAGACTGCGGCGCTGACGGTGGCTCCGAGCTCCTTCGTGGCCTTCTCGATGTCGGTCTGGTACTTGAGCAGGACATGGAGGGTGTCGCTCACCACTTTTTCGTCGATGTGCTCGATCGAGAGAGCCAGGAGGGTCCGCGCCCAGTCGATCGCCTCCGCCACCGACGGCGACTTCTTCAGGTCCATGCCGCGGATGGAGCGGACCAAGCGGGCGATCTGCGTTGCCATATGCTCGGTGATGCCTGGGACCCGATGCAGCAGGATCTCCTTCTCGCGCTCTGCTTCGGGATAGGAAATGTGGAGAAAGAGGCAGCGGCGCTTCAACGCCTCCGACAGCTCTCTCGTGTTGTTCGAAGTAAGGACCACCAGTGGAGTGGTGGTCGCTGAGACCGTCCCCAGCTCGGGGATCGAGACCTGGAAGTCGGACAGGATCTCGAGCAGCAGTGCTTCGGTTTCGATCTCGACTCGGTCGACCTCGTCGATCAGCAGTACCACCGGCGAGTCCGACCTGATCGCCTCGAGCAACGGGCGAGCCAAGAGGAATTCCTCGGCGAAAATGTCCTCTTCGATCTCCGTCCAATCCTTGTCCGAGTCGGCCTGGATGCGGAGCAATTGCTTCTTGTAGTTCCACTCGTAGAGGGCTTTGGACTCGTCGAGCCCTTCGTAACACTGGAGGCGGATCAGGCGGCGATTGGTGATCGTGGCGAGCGCCTTGGCCAGTTCGGTCTTGCCCACCCCGGCCGGGCCTTCGACGAGGATCGGTTTAGAGAGTCGGTCCGCTAGGAAGACCACTTGGGCGATGCGGTCGTCGGCGAGGTAGCCGACGTCGGCTAGGGCGGACCGAACCTCGGTTGGGTCGGCCAAGCTCATCGAGTTGGGCTCATCGAGTTGGGCTCATCGAGTCTGGCCGCTGCCCTGAACCACCCAACGTTCGCTGGTCAGTGCTTCGAGACCCATCGGGCCCCGAACGTGGAGCTTTTGGGTCGAGATGCCGATCTCGGCGCCGTACCCGAATTCCTCCCCGTCGGTGAACCTCGTGGCGGCGTTGATCATCACCACGGCCGCATCGGTCTGCTTGACAAACCGGTCGGCGGCGGCGAGGTCGCGGGTGACGATGGCTTCGGTGTGTCCGCTGCCGAAAGTGCGCACGTGGTCGATGGCCTCGTCGATTGAATCGACCACCCGCACAGCCATGATCAGATCGAGGTATTCCTGCGGCCAGTCGCCATCGGTCGCGGGCTTCGCCCCCTCGAGTATTTCTTGAGCCCGCGATTCGGCGCGCAGCTCGACGCCATCGGCTTGCAGCCGGGGGCCGACCATTGGCAGGAACTCCTCGGCAACGGCGGCATGCACCAAGAGCTTCTCGGCCGAGTTGCAGACGCCGGGCCGTGACACCTTGGAGTTGACGACGATCTCGGCGGCCATGTCGAGGTCGGCGGTCTCGTCGACATAAACGTGGCAGTTGCCCGACCCATCGATCACAAAGGGGACCGTTGCTTCGGCTTCGATCGCCGCCAGCAGCTTCGGGCCGCCTCGAGGGACAAGGAGATCGATCCATTCCCGCGCTTGCATCAATTGGCGGGCGCCTTCGCGACCCGAATCCTCCATCACCTGGACCGCGTTCGGATCGAGTCCGCTCTCTTCTTGCGCTTGTCGGAGGAGGTGGCCAATGGCGAGATTGGAACGGAGCGCGTAGCTCGATCCGCGGAGGATCACCGCGTTGCCCGCCTTGAGACAGAGACCGGCGGCGTCGGCCGTCACGTTCGGCCGTGCCTCGTAAATCACGGCCACGACTCCGAGGGGGGCTCGGAACCTGGTCATGCGAAGACCATTGGGGCGAACAAACCCCGCCGTCACCTGCCCTACCGGATCGGCCAGGCCGGCAACTTGACGCAGCCCCGCCGCCATACCTTCGATACGGGCTCGGGTGAGTCGAAGGCGGTCAAGCAGCGCTCCGCTGATTCCCTGCCGCTCGGCATCCTCGAGATCAGGCTGATTCTTCATTTCGAGATCGCCGGCATTTTCGAGAATGAGTTCGGCGGCGCGCTCGAGCGCGGCGTTCTTCTGCGAAGTGCCGGCTTCTGCCTGCCGGTGGGATGCCGACCGCGCGGCGGGGCCAAGAACCTCGATCATGCCTCGATTCTAAAACGACGTGTCGGCTCTCGCTTCTGGCTTCTCCGCGCGCAGACAGGGCGTTTTACGCCCTGTCTGCGTGATAAAAACGTTGTTTGGTTTTATCGGAGGATGACGAGGTCGTCGCGGTGGATGGCTTCGCGGGCGCCCTTCTTACCGATGAGGCCGCTGAGCTCGGTCGACTCGATAGCGGCGAGGCCCTTTCCGATCACTCGACCGTCCGGGTCGAGGACGTCGACCGCGGACTCCGGGCCGAAGGTCCCTGTGACCGCGGTGATCCCGACTGGCAGGAGCGAGCGGTCATTTTCCACCAACGCCGTGACCGCCCCGGCGTCGACGACGACTGAGCCCGCGGCGTCGAGGCCGAACGCGATCCAGAGCTTGCGGGCCGAGAGGCGGTTGGGGCGAGGATCGACCCAGGTGCCGACAGGCTCGCCGGCGAGGGCCAGCTTGATCAGGTTCGGGGTTCGGGCCGAGGCGATGATGGTCGGCACCCCGGAATGGGCGGCCATGCGAGCGGCGGCCACCTTTCCGGCGACGCCGCCTGAGCCCAGCGGGCCGGAGCCGGAGAGGCCGTCGAGGACCGCATCGGAGTAGCCAACTTCGGACAAGAACTGACCCTCGACCAGCCGGGGGTCGGCGGTGTAGAGGCCTTCGGTGTCAGTCAGGAGCAAGAGCAACTCGGCGGCCACCAAATGGGAGGCGAGAGCGGCGAGCCGGTCGTTGTCGCCGAGGCGAAGCTCGTCGACGGTGACAGTGTCGTTCTCGTTCACCACCGGCACGATCCCGAGGCCGAGCATCCTCGCGAGGGCGGCCCGAGCATTGAGGTACTGGTCGAGATTACCCAGGACGTCCTTCGTGAGGAGCACCTGACCGGCGATGATGTCCCGGGACTTGAACCCAGATGCGTAACGCTCCATCAGAAAACCCTGGCCGACCGCAGCGGCCACCTGTAGCCCGGCGAGATCCGCGGGTCGTTTGCTGAGCTTGAGAGCAGGAAGACCGGCCGCCACCGCTCCCGAGGTGACCAGGACGGCGGGGTGGCCGGCGCCCATCGCCTCGACCACCATGTCGATCACCGCGCCGATCGCCGAGTTGTCGATACCGCCTCCGCTTCCGGTGAGACTCGAGGAGCCAACCTTGATGACCACCGGCGCTTTGGCTGCGATCGGGTGTCTCATTTCTCGTCCTCCTGGGGGAGGGAGAACTCCAGCACCAGATCTCCGATCCGCACTTCGTCGCCCGGCCTGGCCCCGGCGAGGACGAGTGCGGCATCGACCCCGACTCGCGCCAAGCGCTCGGCGGCGAGCCGAGCTGCGTCAGGGTCGGTGAGATCGGCGAACGCCACCGCCCGGTGAGCAGACATTCCCTCGACCCGCCACCCGTCGCCCTCGCGTTCCACCCGCAGGTCGGAGATCACCGGCCGATGCAGAACGAATCCGGGCCGATCGGGCGACGCCTTGACCGCGAGGTCGATCAGGTCGGCCGTGGCATGCAGGAAACGACCGACCCCAAGTTCGGTCAACACCGAGATGACCATCGCCTCGGGCACGAGCCGTTGGGCGGCCGCCGCCTCCGGAAGGTCGCCTTTGCTGATGACTATGAGGCGCGGCCGCAGCGCTAACTCCGGCAGGAATCGTTCGAGCTCGCCGCTGAGGATCGCGAGCTGCCGATCGACCGGTTCCGTTTGCAGCTGAGAGGGATCAAGCACGATCACTAGGACTCGGGCTCGTTCTACGTGACGCAAGAACTCGTGGCCGAGTCCCTTGCCGTCGGCGGCGCCTTCGATCAGCCCCGGGATGTCGGCCATGATGAACTCGCGATCGTCGATGACCACCGACCCCAGGTGAGGCTCCAAGGTCGTAAACGGATAGTCACCGATCTTCGATTTCGAGGCCGAGACGGAGGAGATGATCGTCGACTTGCCGGCGTTCGGGAACCCAATCAGAGCGGCGTCGGCGGCCAGCTTGAGCTCGAGAACGAATGCGACTTCGGATCCATATTCGCCCTGCTCGGCGATGGCTGGCGCCTTCAGCCGGGGGGAGACGAAAGCCGCATTGCCGCGTCCACCCCGACCGCCTTTGAGAACGGTGACCTGATGACCGGGCGCGACAAGATCGGCGAGGAGGGTCCCGTCAGGCTCGCTGATGACCGTGCCCAAAGGAACCGACAGGATTAGCTCCTTTCCCTGGCGGCCGTGGCGAAGGTCGCCTTCACCGTGGGTGCCATCCTCGGCGCGGTGATGGGGGTTGCGCTTGTAACGAAGAAGCGATGACACCGAGGGATCGGCTCGCAGGATCACGTCACCGCCCCTTCCGCCATTGCCGCCATCCGGCCGGCCCTTCGGCCTTCCCTTAGTGCGCAAAAAAGAGGCAACGCCGGCTCCGCCGCTTCCCGCCCGGAGCCTGAGGGTGACGCGATCAACAAACATTGGACCCGATCCATTCTTGCGTAACTTGGCGCCCCTAATCCCGGGGTTTTTTACGCAGGAATGGTCGGGAGTGGCCTATTCGGGGATGACGTTGACCAGGCGTCGCAGGTTTCGGGTCCCGTATTTGACGGTTCCCGAGGCGAGGGCAAAGAGCGTGTCGTCGTTTCCGCGCCCGACGTTTTCGCCAGGATGGATTCGGGTGCCGCGCTGGCGGACCAGGACCGCGCCGGCGTTCACCGTCATGCCGTCGAACACCTTCGGGCCGAGCCGCTGGGCGTGGGAGTCGCGGCCGTTCTTCGATGAACCGCCGGCCTTGGTCTTTGACATCTCAGTCTTCTTCCTTCGTTTGCTTGGACTTCTTGGCTTTGAGATCGATCCCCGTCACCCGGAGTTGGGTGTATTTCTGGCGATGGCCCATGTGGCGACGGTAGCCCGACTTGTTCGAATATTTGAAGATGTCGATCTTGTCGCCCTTGGTCTCGCCCAATACCTCGGCCAAAACGGTGGCCTCGGCCAGCTCCTGGCGGTCGGAAACGGCATTCCCGTCATCATCGACCACAAGCAGAGGGACAAAGCTCATCGTGTCGCTCGGGTCTTTGACCCGTTCGATCTCGATGACATCTCCAACCTGGACTTTTGATTGTTTGCCGCCGGCGCGAATGATGGCGTACATGGAAAAACCTCTGGGAAGGGGGTTGGGCAATTATAGCTAGGCCGGGAATTCTCTAGATCTCGTAGTCATCCTCTTGGGCGAGGGCCGAGGCGACAGG
>JBPCQV010000012.1:0-10256 GCA_050997725.1 Acidimicrobiia bacterium | reverse complement strand
TCTCTACCAAGAGCCGTTCCGCCCGTAAGGGTCGCAACCCTGCGACCGGACAAGAGATCACAATCCCTGCCCGTAAGTACGTTCACTTCGCACCGGCCAAGGGCTTGAAGGATCGCATCGCCCAATAGGCCGGCTGTCTTCGACCGAAAGGTCGTTGCCCATCGCGGGTCACGGTTGTTGTGGCCGGAAAACACGTCGTTTGCCTTCGATCAGGCATCGGCGCTGGGGGTCGAGCTGTTCGAAACCGATCTCCGGGTCACCGCCGACGGGGCGTTGATCTGTTTCCACGACGCAACGCTCGACCGCACTACGAATGGCCACGGGCTGACTGCCAAGTCGGTGTTGGCGGAAGTAGCCATCCTCGACGCTGGTTATCGACATCGGCGCGACGATCGGTTCCCGTTCCGTTCGCAGGGATGCGCCGTTCCCACCTTCGAAGCGGTGGTTGATCGGTTCCCGCAGGCGGGGTTCATCGTCGACCTCAAGGCCGACGGAACCGAGGAGCCATTGTCCCGGCTGATCGACGAGCGTCAACTCCGGCAGCGGGTGATCGTCGGCTCATTCTCCGATCAACGCTTGGGGCGCTTCCGCGAGCTGACTCGCGGCATGGTGCCGACTTCTACCGCGCCCAACGAAACGATGCGAGCGATCGTCGCCAGCCGCAGTGGGGGTCGGTGGAACCCTTTCAGCGCGTCGACGGTGGCGATGCAAGTTCCCGTCTCGTGGTATGGGGTTCCGGTGATGACTCGCCGCTTGGTCGAACTCGCTCACAGGTGGGATCGCTTAGTCCACGTCTGGACGATCAACGAACCAAGCGAGATGGATCGACTCTTCGAGCTGGGGGTTGACGCGATCATCACCGACCGCCCCGATCTAGCAGTTCCTCCCCCCTCCGGGGGAAGTAACAGCTAGATCGTCTACCCCCGAAGGGCGGCCCTTAATTTGTCCTCAGGGGAAACCTCCGAACGTAATTCGTGCTCTCCGTCACGGGCAATCGTGCTGATCCGAAATTGTCACTACTCCGTGCTCCTGGCGTTATTTGTTACTACATCCGCGGAGAACGGGGATGTAGTAACAAATCTGCTCAGAGCCACGGATGTGCTGCCAAATTTGGAATCACCCGGTATGCGGTGAGTCCCGATCAGTTGAACCCAGGCGCCCGCCCGATAATTCGGCAGGTGAGGAACGCCATTTACCTAATTCGGCACCAGCGAAACGGCTTCCGGCGTCGTGGTACCAAAGAAGGTTTTTGGCGTTCCCCACCTGCCGAATTTGGCCGCTAGGCGGACCGCCGCCAGGTTCCGGCCCTATTTGTCGCTCACAGGAAAAGCTGTTTGGGAAATTCGTCTCAACCTCCTCCCGGGGATAGAGACGGTTCTCCCTTGCGGATTGTTAGGTGGTCGGAAGAAAGCTCGGCCGGTTCGCCTCGAACTCGGTGATCAGGTCGGTGTGGCGGAGGCTGAGCCCGATGTCATCGAGTCCGTTCCCGAGACGCCAGCGGGTGTAGGGGTCGATGACGAACTCGGCCGAGAATCCCTCGGACGTCACCGACTGATCAGGAAGGCTGATCTCGACCTCCGCCGACGGATCGGCCTCGGCCAGTTCCATCAGCCAAGCGACTTCCTTCTCCGAGAGCTCGATTGGCAACAAGCCGATCTTCGTGCAGTTGTTGCGAAAGATGTCGGCGAAGGAGGAAGTAATGATCGCTTCGAATCCCCAGTCCTGGAGTCCCCAGGGCGCGTGCTCGCGCGAAGAGCCGGACCCAAAGTTCGGTCCGGTTACGAGGATCCGAGCGTTCCGGTACTCGGGCCGGTTCAGAACGAAAAGCGGATCGGCTTCCCGCCATTCTGCGAAGACGAATTCCCCATACCCGGTGCGTTCGACTCGCTTCAGATACTTCTTGGGCATGATCTGATCAGTGTCGACATTGGCGCGGGGGAGGGGCGCCAACGAGCCAACGATCGTGTTGATCGGTTTCACGAGTCGAACTTGAACCGAGTCGGAGAGTTCATGAACTCGTCCATCGAACCCACCTTGAGAGCGATGATCAGCGCTGGTGAAATTCTCCAAAAGGCGCCATCGTTCTCCGGTTGGTAGTCGTACTTCGCTGAGTAGTTCGAGGTGAGGGTGTCGAAGCTGGCGCCGGCCGGTCCCTTGCTCACCGCGCCCCGACCGCTGATATGCATGCCGTCCGAATCGACTCCGAAGCTCACCCGTTGGTCGGCCTCGAGATTGCGGCCCCAGCGGGTGGTGTCCCCACCTTCGAAGTAACCGGTCTCATCGACCCAGCCGCCCCAGATCGGATGAATGTGAGAGCTCCCGTCGGGCCGGGTGGTTCCGATCCAATAGATGTTGGCCGACGCCAGTGCGTCGCGCACCTCGTCCCAACTGAGCATTCCCTGCTGCTTGGTCGAGTAGCCGTAAGCCTTGGGCGCGGTGGGGCGGTCGACTTGGGGGACGCTCAATTCCAATCCCTCACGTCGACGAAATGGCCGGCGATTGCGGCCGCCGCCGCCATCGCTGGTGAAACCAGGTGGGTGCGGCCGCCGGGTCCCTGCCGTCCCTCAAAGTTCCGGTTGGAGGTGGAGGCGCAGCGCTCACCGGGGTTGAGAATGTCGGGGTTCATCCCGAGGCACATCGAGCATCCGGCATCGCGCCATTCGAACCCAGCCTCCTTGAAGATCCGATCAAGCCCCTCGGCTTCAGCCTGGAGCTTCACCAGACCCGAACCGGGCACGACCATCGCTGACACGTGTTCGGCGAGCTGGCGCCCTTCGACGATCGCCGCCGCGGCTCGCAGGTCTTCAATGCGGCCATTGGTGCACGAACCAAGAAAGACCCGGTCGATCTCGACTTCGGTGATGGGAGTTCCACCGACCAGGTCCATGTAGGCCAGAGCCCGTTCGACCGAATCTCGTTCGGTGGGACTTTCGGCCTGGTCGGGGTGGGGAATCGACGCCGTGATCGGAATGGTCTGGCCGGGGTTGGTCCCCCACGACACGTACGGTTCCAGCCGGTTGGCTTCTACAAAGAGCTCGGTGTCAAAGTCGGCATCGGAATCGGTGGTGAGCTGGCGCCATTCCTCCAACGCTGTCTCCCAGGCGGTGCCACTCGGGGCGAAAGGCCGTCCTTCGACGTAGGCGAAAGTGGTGTCGTCGGGAGCGATCATCCCCGCTCGGGCGCCGCCCTCGATCGACATGTTGCAGATCGTCATCCGGCCCTCCATCGAAAGGCTGCGGATCGTCGACCCGCGGTATTCGATCACGTGGCCGTTGGCGCCGCTGGTTCCGATCTGTGCGATCACCCCGAGGATGATGTCTTTGGCGGTGACACCGGTCGGCAGGTCGCCTTCAACTGTCACCGCCATCGCGTGCGGCCTGTCCTGCGGAAGAGTTTGAGTGGCGAGCACATGCTCGACCTCCGAGGTGCCGATCCCAAAGGCAAGGGCGCCGAGGGCGCCGTGGGTGGAGGTGTGCGAGTCGCCGCAAACGATCAGCATTCCCGGCTGGGTGATGCCCTGTTCGGGTCCGATGATGTGCATGATCCCCGAGCGCGGATCGTCGAGCCCGAACAGCTTGACCCCGAACTCCTCGCAGTTTCTGATCAGAGCCTCGATCTGGATCTTCGACATGGGGTCGGTGATGCCCAGATGGCGATTCTGTGTGGGAACCCCATGATCGATCGTCGCCAAGGTGAGGTCGGGCCGGCGGACAGTTCGTCCCTCCATTCGTAGCGAGTCAAAGGCTTGGGGCGAAGTGACTTCGTGGACAAGGTGCATGTCGACGTAGAGCAGATCCGGCTCGCCGGGGCTGTGGCGGACCAAATGGTTGTCCCACACCTTCTCGAACAGCGTGCGCGCGGCCATCGCGATCAGGTTACCGACCGAGCGCTTCACGGAAATCTCCGGCGGCCAACTCGTCATAACCGACGAGGACGATCCGCTGAAGGCCCGAGTTCGCTTTGATCGAGTTCCTGATGGCTTCGACGATGACCCGGCACGCTTGTGCGCGGGGATAGCCAAAGGTGCCGGCCGAGATCGCCGGAAAGGCAATCGAGGTGGCACCGAGGCGAGCAGCCGCTGCAAGCGCCGCGTCGACCGCTTCGGTGAGTAGTCCCTCGTTGTCCTGACCCCCGCGATACCGGGGGCCAACGACATGGATGACGTAACGCGCAGGAAGCGACCCCCCGGTGGTCACCGCGGCTTGCCCAGCACCGAGCGGCCCGTGCTCCCGAACCCATTGGTCGGACTCGTCTTGGATGACCTGACCACCGGCAAGGACGATGGCGGCGGCGACTCCACCGCCATGAGCGAGATACTCGTTGGCGGCGTTGACGATCGCATCGACGGGCTGGCTCGTGAGGTCGCCGACGACCACTTCGATCATCCTCAAATCGTATCGACGCCTCGGTAGCCTTTTCGGCGATGCGTCATCGAATGCCGAATTTGCTTCTGGGGGGAGTCGTGCTGTTGGCCTCGGTCGGAGTCGATCTCGGTGGTGTCTTTGGCCGCGCCTCTGCCTCCGCCAGCCAAATCAGCGGCAACCAGATCGAGCTCCGGCTTTCGGTGCAAGCCGAGACTGGCGAAGCGGTGATCGCTCACTTGATCGAGCCCGGTGGCGACCAAGCGGCCTATCCCTTGCCGGAGACGTCGGACGGCGAGTACCTCGTCGTCGTCGAGGTCCGCAAGCTCAACTTCATTGTGGTCTTCGAGCTGCTGGGCGAGGGGGCCCAAAGCCAACCCCTCCTGTTGACCGACCTCGGCGTAGCACCAGCCGTGCTGGGCATCCTGGGCTCTTTGCCTGAGCCCCAACCATCGAACCCCAACTCTTGGGGCTGGGCCAGTCTGGGGTTCGGCGCCTTGTCGCTCCTGGCGCTGGCGATCTGGGCTATGCCCGCTGCCAGGAACGCGAAAAGTCAGCCCGACAACACCCTTCAATAAAGGGCGGGTTTGGCTGTAAATTCGCCTGGGTGAGTCGGACGCGGCGGTGGACTGCGGTGGGGATTGTTGGAGTGCTAGCGCTGGCACTAGGTGGATTGCTATGGCGAAACCGGAACACCGCCGCTCCGACTCCCTCCTCGACCACGACGCTGCTCGCAATAGTCACGACGAGCACCTCGACCTCGACGACACCCACCACCGTTCCTGCGCCGACCACCACCACCGAAGAACAACGCATCGCCGAGGTAGAAGCAATCCTCACCGACCTTTGGTTCGGCTGGTTCGATGCGATCTATCGCGAAGACGCGAACGCTTTGTGGGCCGTCGTCGCAACCAACCCACAATACGAATCGGGGCTGACTGCGATGACCGAGCTGCAGTTCGTTGAAGCTCCTTCCACTGAAGCGATCACTGTTACGAACGCCGAAATCTTGCTCGATCGGCCAGATTGTCTAGTCGCGTTCTACATCGTCGACTTTGCCGTGGTCAGTGAGCAGGCGTCACCGCTCGTAAGCGTGATGTGGCCGGATGAACGGTACGGGATGCGCTTCGCCACCCATTGGCTGTATGCGAATGACCTCTGGCTGGCGGACTGCGACGAAGTTGTAAGGCAAGAGACACCGTGAGGAGACTCGGCGCTCTAGCGCTCGTGATGCTTATTGCTGTTCCCGCTAGCGCCCAAGTTGACGATCGATACTGCTGGGTCGATTCCATATTTAGAGGCGGCGCCACGGTGACCGTCACTCGTTGTCGGGTTGCGGGGGAGATAGTTGACTATGCGTCCGAGGCGGCGGTGCCGGGCGTGCTGTACGTCGCGTTCGGGTCGGCGGCCAATGGCGCCTGTTGGTATTGGCGGTCGACCTTTACCGGCTACGTGATCGTCGAACGATATGACGATGGGACCGCCCTACTCGGAGTAGGGGTGGGTTTGCCGGGCGAGCCGAGCCCGATCGGGGTCTACCCGGTCTGCACCTCTGAACCGGCGCCGGAATCTGCGCTAGCTTTGGCTTGGGAGCTGGCGTCGGAGTATGTCCATGTCACTCCCGACCCGGTGTTGAATCCGCGGGTGCCGTGGGGCCTGACCGGTGCCGAAACCTTTCTCCAGGTCGAACCTCCTCCTCCGTTCGCCGACCAGCTGGTCGACCCCCTCGGTGGGACGGTGGAAGTGGGGGGACGGGTGATCGGGGTGACCGTCTCCTGGGGTGATGGGATCTCGGCCACCTTCGCCGAGGCCGACTTTCCGCTCCTCAGCGGCTTTCCCGACGGTTTGGCTCGTCATGTCTACGAGGTGAAGACCTGTGACCCGCCCGGATCGAAGCCCCGCTGCCACGACAGCCTCAGCAGCTATCCGCTGGCTGTGTCCTATCAGTGGGAGGTGGAATGGCGCGATGGCGCCGCTCCCTGGGCCGCCCTTCCCGTTCCCGACACCACCTTCACCGTCGCCTACCCGGTCAAAGAGATCATCGCCGTGCTCGACGCCTCGCCTCCATGATTTCAAGTAATTAAGTAATGATGTATACTTGTAATCATGAGTCAGAAAGAATATCTCGCATGGTTCTCCGGTCGTCTACCTAAGGAATGGGCATCGGGCCCGATCGATGTCGAGAGCGATCGTGAAGAAATCCTGGTCACCATCCCCCTCGAGTCACCCGAGATCGGCGGCGAAACCTCCGATGAGGAAAATGAAGTGGCCGCCGAGGCTCGAATCGACGGGTTTCGCACCGACACTCGCTCCCAGCGCATCTCGATTGCGCGTGAGGCCGAGCGCCGCTTCGGACGCAAGGTCAGTTGGGGGGTTCGCCTTGGTGAAGACACCTACCACTTCCGTACCCTCGCCGCCCCGGCCATGACCCGGCTCCGGATGAACGAGCGCCGTGTCCTCGACACGCTGGTCGAAAGCGGTGCTGCCCGCCGTCGAGCTGAAGCACTCGCCTGGTGCGTTCGACTAGTCGGTAAGCACGAAGCGGAGTGGCTAAATGAGCTTCGCGACGCCCTCGGCAAGGTCGACGAGGTGCGCCAGAAGCGAGACGACGACTAGGTCCCGACCTTCTTAGAGAGGTGACCCCACTTCTCGAGATCTCGATAGGAATCGATCAGCGTCTCGCCGAGCGGGCGAAAGCTCATCCCGAGCTCTGTCCGAATCTTGGTCGTGTCGATCCGAGGGTGACGTCCGATATGCGTGTGTATGTAGTCACGATCCCCCGAGGCCTGGAACCGAGCGGCCACCTTGGCCAAAGCGGTTCCGACCGGATTGTCCATATGCAACCGCGGTGGCTTGCCAAAGCCGAGATTGGCGCCTTTGATCCAATCGACCACACGGCGTTGCGACCAGGTTTCGGCGCCGCATAGGTAGCGGCCGTGAGCCTCCGGCGTTTCCATCGCCAAACGGTGAGCACGGGCGACGTCACGCACATCGACGAACGGATAATCAATGTTCAACACCCCGGGGAACATTCCGCTCACGAGTCCCACCAACGTCCGGCTCGTTTCGTTTAACGACGGCACGAGGGAGGGGCCGAGCACGTACGTGGGGTTGATCACCACCAGCTCGAAACCCTGATGAGCAGCAGCGAAGTCCCAGGCGGCCTTCTCGGCTGCCGCCTTTGCGTAGTAGTAGGGGTTGCGGGTCAACGACGACTTCGTGTTCCACTCCGTCTCGGTGAAGACGCCGTCAGGCTCGTCGGAAACCGCGGCGAACGAAGAGGTCAGAACCACTCGCTGCACCGAGTTCGCCAACGCCGCTTCCAACACTGCCAGCGTGCCGTTCACCGCCGGGTCGACGAGGTCACGCTGAGGGTCCTCGACTGTCAACACAAACGGGCTGGCGGTATGGATGACATAGTCGCAGTCTTTGAGCGCGGAGACGAACGAATCCGGTGCGTTCAGATCCGCGGTCGCCCATTCAATCTTCAGCGAGCCAAGCTGCACTTTGGCTGATGCGAGGTCACGAGTGGTGGCCCTCACCTGGTGGCCGGCGTCCAATAGGTCGCTCGCCACCTGCGATCCGACAAAGCCGCTGCCGCCGGTGACACAAACCAGAGCCATAGGTCGAATTTACCGGCATCGGCTCGCCCGTCAGGCTTAGATTTCCTACATGAAGAGATGGATTGCGCTTCTCTCGTTGATCGTGGTGGCTTGCGGCGCGAACTCGACTGATCCGAACACCACGGTCGGGGGCGAGGATGGTCCGCAAATGACGATCGAAGGGCGCGAATTTGGCTCAACGCCCGAGCTTTCCCCGGGGGATTCGATGACGATCGTGAATCTCGACTCGGTGCGGCACACGTTCAGTTCAGGTGATGATTCCTGGGAGGCGGTCGAGATCGCCGGAAACTCAGAAGCAGACTTCGTGGCACCCGATGATCTTGCCGCCGACAGTTATGTCTTCTTTTGTGAAGTGCACAGCGACATGGGCGGGAACCTGACGATCGCTGGCTGAAGATCCAACAAAGGGAGGCATTATGGATACGTTGGCTCGACAGAGTCGAATTCTTTACCAGGCCGCGTTGATCGTGTTTCTGGTGACAATTGTCATCGGCATTCTCAACGGGCTCGACGTCTGGGAGCCAAGCCACGAGATGCTCATCACCCACGTGCATGCTGGAACTCTGGGGTGGATCACGATGGCCGTGATCGGGGTCTTGCTGACGATGTTCGAGGCGGGCGCTTCCGACGCTGAGGTCACGACCGGAAAGACCATCGCACGGCTGAGCCTTGTCACCATCGTCCTCTACGTGGTGACGTTCGCGATCGGCTCTGGCATATATCGCCCAATAGCCGGCACGCTTCTCTTGATCGTCTTGATCTGGGTCCTGGTATGGACGATTCGCCGTTATCGCGCGAGCCCGCGTACGACTGGCCATTTAGCGATCTATCTCGCCACCATTTCCCTCGTTATTGGCGCCGTGCTCGGAGTCTTGCTGGGACTGTTCATCAGCAATGGATCTATTCCCGGTTTGAGCGTCGAAACGTCCCAAGCGATTGGAGGAGGACATCCGCCGGCGATGCTCATCGGCTATCTGATCTTGGCGGGAGCTGCGGTCGCCGCCTGGCAGCTCGACGGGGCGAATAGCAGGCTCGGCCGGGTCGCCGCGTGGACCCTATTTGCCTCTGGGATCCTCGCCAACATTGCCTTCATCTTCAACCTTGAGGCTCTGATCCAAGCGTTCGGCGCCCTCGAAGCGATTGGGATCATCACGTTCCTGATCGCGCTCTGGCCCCAACTCCGGCCCGGGACTCCTGGCTCCGCTTTCGCCAAGACCTCGGTCATGTTCCTCGGGATCGGCTTAGTCCTCATCATCTATCTAGTGGTTCTGTTCTCCTCTGGCCAGCTCGACCCCGAAACCGGGGAGGGAGCTATCGGCGTCCTCACCGCCTTTGATCACGCCATGTTTATCGGAGTGATGACCAACGGGCTCTTGGCAGTTCTTTCGACGCTGATCGATTGGCTGGGCTCGGACCGGTTCTTGCTGTGGGCGATCAACTTGAGCCTGGCGGGTTTCATCGGTGGTCTGGTAACCGAGTCCTCGATTCTTATCCGAATCTCGACACCGATAATGGGGCTGGCCTTGATCGGGGCGATCGTCATCGCGGTTCCTGCTCTCAATCGAAGCCAAACCGCCTGAGGATCATGCGGAACCTGATCGTGGTGGGGGCGCTGATGGCGCTGGTCGCTTGCGCGCAAGCGGCCCTGCCGTCGTTGGGCGATCCGGATCTGGACGCAGGGCGCCAGACGTTCAACCGGGTATGCGCTATTTGTCACGGACCGAATGGACAGGGAGCTAGCGCCCCAGCGTTAAAAAATGTTCTTGCCACCTTCTCGGATTGCACCGACCAGCAGCAGTGGATCCTCTTGGGATCGAAGAGATGGGAGGAGGAAGTCGGGCCGACCTATGGCGACACCGATAAGGACATCACCGCCGTCATGCCGTCGTTTGAAACGGTGCTCAGCGAAATGGAGATCGCCCAGGTGGCCGCGTTTCAGCGGCTCCAGTTCGGGGGGGCGACGATCGAGGAATCCTTGTCAGGTTGCGGGCTGTAAGACGGCTGTCTTGAGCGGAAGCCGCAAGCGGGTGGTCGTTCCGACACCGAGGTTGCTCTCGAGGGTGAGCTCGCCTTTATGGGAGCGGGCAATATCCTTAGCCAAGGCGAGCCCGAGCCCCGTGCCCGGAATGCCGGCGGAGACCGCGCTGCTTGCCCGAAAGAACCGCTCGAAGATTCGGGCTTGGTCCTCGGACGAGATGCCGATACCGGTGTCGGCGACCGTCAAGCACAGGGCCGCGCCATCGGTCCTCAGCTCAATGGTCACCACGTCACC
>JBPCQV010000167.1:0-3969 GCA_050997725.1 Acidimicrobiia bacterium | reverse complement strand
TTCCCACCCCATTTCCTCCCCCCTCCCTCTCTCCGCCCCCCCCCCCCCCCTTTCCCCCCCGACCCACGCTCCCCCCCCCCCCCCCCCGGCCGCGATCCCCAAGTCGGCCTCGCGCGCCTCTCCCGGCCCGTTGACGACACAACCCATCACCGCCACCTGGATCGCGAGGCCTTCGGCTTCTAGCGCATGCTGGGCTTCGTTGGCCACTTTGATGACGTCGACCTCGGCTCGGCCACACGACGGGCAGGCGATGAGGTCGAGCCCCTTCCTTTCGCGTAGACCGAGGTATTCGAGCAACTGGCGTCCGGCCTTGGCTTCTTCGACCGGATCGGCGGTGAGCGAGAAGCGGATCGTGTCGCCGATTCCTTCGAGGAGCAGGGTTGAGATCCCCGCCACCGACTTGATGAGACCGCCGGGCAACGGTCCGGCTTCGGTGACGCCTAGATGGAGTGGGTACGACACCCTTTCCGCCAACAGCCGGTAGCAGTCGACCATCGTGGGGACGTTGGAGTGCTTGACCGAGATCTTGATGTCGAAGAAGTCGACCTCTTCGAGATATCGAATCTCCTTCAGCGCCGATTCCACCAATGCTTCCGGGACTGGAGCCTCGTACTTGGCGAGTAGCTCCTTGTCGAGGGAACCGGCGTTGACCCCCACCCTGATCGGCAGCTTGCGATCGCGCGCCTCGCGGGCGACGGTTTTGATGTGCTCCTCGTTGCGGATGTTCCCCGGGTTCAGCCGCAGTCCCTGGACGCCGGCCTCCATCGCCGCCAAAGCCAGCCGGTACTGGTAGTGGATGTCGGCGATGATCGGCACCGGCATCCGCGGCATCATCTCGGCCAGCCCCTGAGCCGCCTCGACGTCGTTGCAGGTGATGCGGACAATGTCGGCCCCGGCCCCTTTGAGGGCATACACCTGGGCCAACGTGCCGTCGACGTCCGCGGTCTTGGTAGTGCACATCGACTGCACCGAAATGGGCGCGCCGCCACCAACGGCAACATCGCCGACATGAAGCTGACGCGACTGACGTCTCTCAATCATTCCTGCGTAAAAAACCCCGGGATTAAGAGCGCCAGGTTACGCAGGAATGGATTGAAGGTGGTGATGGAGGAAGCGCACCGTTCGCTGCCAGGCATCGGCGGCTGCCACCGGGTCGTGACGGAGTCCGAGCAGAACAGATTGCCAGCCCACCTTCGACTCGGTGAGGAACGAATGCCGGGAGTGCTCGTAGCACTTGATGTCGTTGGCGATGCCGGCCAGATCGAGCGCATGGCGCAGCTCCAGACCGCGGTGCCTAACCAACCGGTCCCGACCGCCGAAGCTGCCGACAATCGGACAAGATCGGGTCCAGTCGGCCGTCTTCGGCACAAAGCCATAGAAGGCCGCGGCGGCCCGGAAGGGCCCTTCGGGCGCTAGGCGCAAGGCGATGGTAGCGCCCATGCTCAAACCGACGACGCCAACATGCGGTGCTCGTGAGACCAGCCAATCGATCGTGTCCCGGACTTGCGAATACACCCCACCGTCGCCGCGCAGCGCTTCGATCGCGGCACTCGTGGCGCCTCGAGCTGAGACCAAGTCGGGCGCGGCAGTCAGAAAGCCGGCTTCGGCGAGCAGAATCGCGAGGCGTTTGACTTCGCGGTCGAGCCCCCAGGCCTCCGAGAGCAGCACTACCCCGGGGAAAGGGCCGCCGCCACGAGGGGTGGCCACCAATCCCACGTCGGGAATAAGCGAAGTCACGGCTGGCGCGGGAGGCTGAGCACGAAGGCTCCGTCGCGATACTTGAGATCCCCGCTCATCGATTGAGCAAGAGTGCGGGCCGCGCGCAGACCCAAACCGGTGTGCCCCTTTGAGGTCGGCGACGGGTCGCCGGAGAATTCGCCGAACGGCTCGAAGCTAAAAGCACCACCGTCCTCGAACTCACCAACGAGCCGGTCGCCCGCCGCGTCGCGCTGAGAAGAGATCGCAACCCGCAGCGGCGGCTGGCCGACACTGACCGCGTTCTCGACCAGATTGGTCAGGAGCTGGCGAAGTCGTTGACGATCAGCCCAAACCGCGCCTGCGCCTTCGATGCGAAGCTGCCAGCGGTCCTCGAGATTGATTTGCTTCCAAGCGGCCAGAATCTCCTCGTTGAGATTGACGGTCTCTGCAGCCGAAGCGAGCCCGGTTGCCTCGACTCGTGCTTCGACGATGAGATTGTCGACGACGTTGACCAGCCGGCGGCTCTCGTCCGCGACCGTGCGAGCCATCGCGGACCGATCCTTCTCGTCAAGGCTCAGGGCAGCGTCACCGAGTGCTTGCGAGAAACCGAAGACTGCAGTCAACGGCGTCCGTAACTCGTGAGCCACGCTGTTGATGAGGTTGTTCTTGTGTCTGACAAGCTCGGTCAACCTCACCTCGACTCCGCTTCGTTCCGCGATCTCGTTCTGATAGTCACGCAGCACCGCACCCACCTTGACGAATCCGATCCCGACGCCCGCGATCAGCCCGGCGACGACCATCCGGGTCACCAAGAAACCTCCGGAAGAGTGGAACGCAGGCAGTACCCAATCCCGGGCCACAACCTCAACTGTGATCGCGCAGATCTGCAGGAAGAGAGCCAGAGCGACCATCAGGCGGGCGCCGCGCCTGGAAAGGAGAAGTCCGCTCACCGTGAGCGAAAAGAGCGGCAAGATCTCTATGGCCAAGAGGGACCCGTACCGCCACCAGAGACCAAACGACACTGCGACGCTAATCGCGACGCCAACCTCGATCCTGACGTCCTTCATCCAGGAAAGCGACAAGGCAGGGAGAAATGTGAAAAGAACCAATGCGGCAACGAGGTAGGGCGACGGTCGAGCCCCAGTTCCGAAAAGGCTGGCGATCACCGAAAGGTAAAGAACAATCCGGAAACCGAGCATGCCTCGGTTGAGCCTGGCCAGCCGCGGGTCGGCCAGCCGGGCATTGACGGTCATAGACGGTTTTCGGCGTCAGCCGCCGAAAGCTGAAGACGCCCTAAAGATCGATGGGATTGACGAGGTCGAGGATGATCGCGATCAGACCGAGAAACCCGACCAGAGTGATGACGACGGCCGCAACCGGGATCAAGACCTTCACGTTCACGGCTCGGCGAGTGATCTTCTCGTAGAGCGCGACCGCGAAGTGCCCTCCATCGAGCGGGTACAGCGGCAGCACGTTGAGAGCCCCGAGCATCACATTGACGGAAGCCAACAGGAACAAGAACGATCCCCAGCCAATGTCTTCTACCTGGCTCCCGATATTGGCAACTCCGATCGGGCTCACCGGCCTGAACTCGAGCGGAACGTCGGTGTTGCCGACTAGAACACCGGCCAGCCGTCCCAAGGTGCCGGGCTGCACGATCTGACCCAAGACCTGGAAGGTCACCACCACGCTCGAACCGAGCTGTTGGCCTGCCGACCCGATTGCTTCCCAGAGGCCGAGCTTTCGCACCTCGACGGTCGGCCCGATGCCCAAGAACCCGCCCACTTCCCCGGTCTCCGGGTCGGTCCTGGCGGCGAGAGTGGGGGTCAACTCGAGCACCTCGTCGCCTCGCTGGACCGTGAGCACGATCCGCTCCTCAGGTCGAGATGACAGCTCCTCCCCAACTGCCGTCCAGTCAGGAGTCGGAACACCATCGATCGCCAACACCCTGTCCCCTGCCTCCAAGCCTGCCTCGGCGGCCGGAGTGGGAGTGACTCCATCCTCAAGCGTGGGGACGACGCCCGCGAGCGTGGTCGTCAACTCGCTGACACCGTTGAACATCAGAAGCGCGGCAAACATCAAATAGGCGATCAAGAAGTTCATGCCGACGCCGGCCAAAACCACCACCGCCTTCTTCCAAAACGGCTGCTCGCGGTAGGTACGACCGAGATCTGACTCGGGGACTTCTTCGAGAGGGTTCATCCCCACGACCCGGACGTACCCGCCGAGCGGTATCGCCTTGATCCCGTACTCGGTTTCCCCTCGTTTGAA
>JBPCQV010000122.1:0-12554 GCA_050997725.1 Acidimicrobiia bacterium | reverse complement strand
GGCGGGACCTATGTGCTCGACGAGCCGACCAGCGGGCTCCATCTCGCCGATGTCGACCATCTGCTTGGTCTTCTCGACCGCCTCGTCGACTCCGGCAAGTCCGTCATCGTGATAGAGCACCACCAGAGCGTGATGGCCCACGCCGACTGGATCATCGACCTCGGCCCCGGCGCCGGCCACGACGGTGGCCGGGTGGTGTTCGAAGGCACGCCGGCCGATTTGGTTGCCGCCCGTTCGACCCTCACGGGCCAGCATCTCGCTCAGTACGTGGGTTCGGCCTAGACATGGATACAGGGTCGCCTCGGACTATCACTTGGGGTGAGTTCACCCAACTCGAGCCGGAGTTGGCACGGTTCGGGGCGGACCTATTGACCAAGGCACCGGCCTATCTGGCAACTGTTCGTCGGTCCGGGGCACCTCGGGTTCGTCCGGTAACACCGATCTTTACAACCCTTGGACTTTTTCTGTATATGGAGCCAACCTCGCCCAAAGCGAAGGACCTCCGCGGGCAGGGATGGTTCTCCTTGCACAACGGCGTCCCCGACAATGCCGGCACCGGTGGCGAGTTCTGTGTCGAGGGACGCGGCCTCGGCGTAGACGACCGAGAGATGTGGTCCCAAGTGGCCGCCGCGGCGAGCTACAAGCCACTCGACCGTTACATCCTGTTCGAGTTTCGGGTGAGCGAGGCGCGTTGCCATGGGTACGGCGACGTGCCGTTGCCCTCCGCCCGGAGGTGGTCGGTCGACCAATAGGCGACATTTTCGCGATCAAATCGCCTATTCAACTAAGACGTGGTCGGCACCAACTGCTCGATACACGCGTACCGCCCGACGATCGCGGGTGAGCAGTTTGCGGCCGGCGCCTCGCGCGGCTGCTCCGATCATGGCGTCATATATCGAACCGCCGGCCAATTCCAGGTCGGCGAGTCTTCGCCAGAGCTTTTCGGAGTCGTCGACCGACAGCCAACAACGTTCGGGAAAGGCCAAACGCAAGACCTCGCTGGCCTGGGAGGGACGGATGCGCGCAGGTGGGGGCATTCGAGTCAGGACGGCAAAGGTTTCAAACGCCGCATGACCAGCAAGGGCCGGTTTGAGCCGCAGCAATGCTTCACGACAAACCGTGTGGGCTTCATGGCTCGCATCGAGCGAAGCGACGGCCACACTTGTATCGCACGCCCAGACTTCAACGGTTGATGTCATCGCGGAGGCGCCGAATGTCGTCGTCGGTGATCACCATGTCCCGGATTGCGTCAAGGATCGGGAGACCGTCACTCGATCCGATGGTTCGCTCTTTTCGCTGAACAACCTCTAGACGGAGACCTGCGCCATCGGGAGTGATCTCCAACTCGGTGTCGGGCCCGATGCCAAGCGCCTCGCGCAACTGCTTGGGGATTACTAGGCGGCCGACCCGATCGATTGATACCAGCATGGCAGCCAGCATACCAAAGACATACCAAAATGGGAACCAATTCCCATCGCCTAGTAACTCCGGCAGCGTGGAGAACTCGAGTGACGATGGTGCGGCCGGACCTGAGCGCCAACCGGGCGGCGCTATCGGGCCGAGGTGCTGGCCGCAGTCCGTAGGATCGGACGTCTGTGACCGACAACGTTGGGATCGTGATCGAACGGGGCAAGAAGAAATCGGCTGCGTATGCGCCTGCGTGGCCAGGTTGGAGTCGCGGGGCGAGTTCGGCCGAGAGCGCACTCGAGCGGCTTGCAACCTACAGCGATCGCTATGGAGAAGTGGCGGCTCTCGCGGGTCTCTCGGACGAGTTTCCATCGGCACCGACTTTCGACATCATCGAGGACGTGTCCGGTGTCGGTATGACCAGCTTTTGGGGAATCTCGTTTGTCGCCTCGAGCTCCGAGCAGGGTCAGATGAGCGAGGCCGAGTGTGACAGAAAGCTGTCGATCCTGCGCGCCTGCTGGACCTACTTTGATCAGGTCGCTGCCATGGTGTCGCCCGAATTGAAGAAGGGACCCCGCGGCGGCGGACGGGATCGCGACCAGATTCTCAATCACATCTTCGCCAACGAGCGCGACTGGGCGCGCATGGTGGGTCTCGACGTGCCCGAGGACGCTCATCTGACTGCCAAAGGACTGGCGGCGCACCGTGACGCCTACGTGCAGGCAATACGGGAATTCAACACCGCTGGCAAGGGCCCCCGAACCTGGCGCCTGCAGTTCCTTCTCCGTCATACCGCCTATCACGTGATGGACCATGCCTGGGAGATGGAAGACAAAGACTTGACGAGCACCGACCCGGGTAAAGAAGCCGAGTCCTGATGAAGACCAAGAACCTCGCTACCCGCTACGGACTGCCGGCGCTCGATTGGGAGGCCATCCGTCTCGACCTCGACGCCGGGGCGATCCGGGTGGCCGATGGACCGGGCCGGGTCACCTGCTGGCTCACGTCCGTCGATGCCGACGGGGCACCTCACACCAACGGGATTGGAGCTGTGTGGCATGGCGGAGCGTTCTGGTTCGTGACCGGTCGCCAGACTCGTAGAGGTCGAAACCTCGCCCGCGATCCGCGGTGCACGTTGAGCGTTTCGACGAAGGAATTTGACCTGGTTATGGAAGGAGAGGCCGAGATGGTGGAGGACCGAGCGACGATCGCGGTGCTGGCTGAGCTTTGGCGCGACGGAGGCTGGCCTTGCGAGGTCGACGAATCGGGCCTTGCCCTGACCGCGCCGTACAGCGCACCGTCGGCCGGCGGTCCGCCCTGGCACGTCTTCCGCATCGAGGCGCGTTCGGCGAATGTGGTCACCGCGCGCGAGCCGGGAGGGGCAACCTCCTGGACGTTCGACAGCTGAATAGGAACGGCTGGCGACTACAACGCCTGGTCGACCACGGCCATAGTGCCCAGGTAGCGGGCGCAGTGACTTTCCTCATGCCAGACGTCGGCCTGAACGACGATGAGCCGCTTCCCAACCTTGACCACTTCTCCCCGACAGCGAAGTCGTTCCCCCGACGCGGGACGGAGAAGGTGGACTGTGAAGTCGGCAGTGAGCACCGATTGCTCGGAGCCCACCATGGTGGAAGCGGCGGCGCCGGCTGTGTGGTCGGCGAGGGTGGTTACGACGCCAGCATGGACATAGCCATGCTGTTGTAGGAGGCGAGGCGCAACTGCGAGCTCGGTTTCGAGCCAGCCTGAGCCGGCGTCAATCAGGGTCACACCCAGATCGGCAATGAATGGCGCCTTGAATAGCACCTTTCCAACCCGTGACCGCCAAACGCTCGCGGGCTTTTCCTCGTCGAGCACGTCGCCGATGGTAACTATGGAGGGGTATGGACAAACGACACCTCTTCGATAGACGTCATAATCGCAACGGCGATGTCTTCGCAGCGTTTAACGAGACTGAAGCGCCCTTGCCGTGGAGCGGGTCCTAGGTGTGCTGACCAGCACAGCCCACTCCGTCGCCGGGTTGGTCTCAAGCCAGACTGGAGATCGATGACGCCACCGACTAGACCAGCGGGTGTCAGGATTCGCCGAGCTGCGGTGTTAACTATGTGATGGCCCCCCTCACCGACGACCGCTTTGCAGAGGTGTTCCGTCGCCATTACCCGCGTCTCGTCGGCCTGGCACGACGCGTCCTCGGGGTCGCAGACGAGGCCGAGGACGCCGCCCAGGAGGCGCTGCTCGCCCTGCGCGTCGACCCGGTGGCCGAACGGAGCGACGCAGACATCACCGCCTGGCTTTCGCGAGTAGTGACCAACAACAGTCTGAACCGGCTGCGTACCCGTCGCCGCGCTGATGTGCGCGCCCAGATCGTCGCCGCCCGCGACATCCGACCGCTCTCTGACGAACCTGCCGACGCGGTCGTCGACGCCGACGAGCGCGAGCGCGTACGGGCGACTCTCGCTGTCCTACCGGAGCGACAAGCGACGGCCCTGCTGCTCCGCCACGCCGGCCACAGCTACCACGAAATCGCCACCGCTCTCGGCGTCGCCGACGGATCGGTGGGCGTGCTGCTCGCTCGCGGCGAGCGCGCGTTCCGACAAGCCCACGAGGAGATGAACCAATGACTGACTGCCCCGACTCGACTGCTCTCCGCGCCCACCTCGACCACCCAGGGGCGGAACTCGACGCGCACCTCGACGGCTGCAGCACGTGTACCGGTCTGCTCCGATCCGTTGCTGAGGACGCGGGGTTTACGAGGCGCTCGCTCGCGCTGCTCGACCCGCGTCACGACGAGATCGCGGCCGTTGACGTCGATGCCGTCCTCGCCAACATCGCTTTCACCCCCGTTGCTCAACCCCCGGCAAATCCTCACCGTCGATTTGCATTTGGTGGACGTCGATTCGCCCTCGCGAGCGGCGCGGTGCTGGTGGTCCTGGTCGTCACCCTGACCCCGTCGGGTCGCAGCGCGCTAGCCGAGGCGCTGGACGCCTTCCGCGGCGAGAGACTGCAGGTCGTAACCGTCGATCCCGCGGCGTGGGCAGCATCCTTCGGTCCCGATGACCTTCAGGCTCTCGAGGCCCTCGGCGATATCGACACCAGCGGCCTCACCGAGCCCACGGAGGTCGCCGACATCGTCGAAGCCGAGTCAGTGGCTGGAATCACTGCGCCGGCTCTGGCCGAGGCGCCCGACCAATTGGTCGCCCTGGCCCAAGGCACCGTGCGACTGGTCCTGGCTGCCCGCGAGGGCAACGGCGTGCCAGCCGACCTGGATGGAGCGACCCTGATCGTGGACGTGCCCGGCGCGATCGGTGCGGTTTACGGCAATTTGCGCGACAACCCGGAGGTTGTCGTCGGCCGCAGTGGCCCCTTGGTGATCCGTGCCGAGGGCGCCTCCCTTGAGGCGATCCGGGCCTTCCTGCTCTCCTACGAGGGTTTGCCGTCAGACCTGAGGGCTCAGCTCGGAGCCATCGACAATTGGCGGTCAACCATCCCCGTGCCGGTGCCGGTTGACGGCCCTGGGTGGAGAGAGGTAGAAGTGGCCGGCCGCCCGGCCATCGCCTTTGGCGACGACTCCGGGATCGGCGCGCTTGTCATCCGCCAGGATCCCAACGGGGTGACGGTGGTGGTCGGGCAAATCGGCGTCAGTGAAGCGCTGGAGCTCGCGGCCGCAGCATGACCTCCAGGTCAGCCGTCGACGGGGACGGTGCCGTTCCGATCGCGGCTACCGGTCTTTGTAAGAACTATCGCGACCGCAAGGTCCTCGACGAAGTTGACCTCCAGGTCGCCTCGGGGCAGGTCGTTGGGCTGCTCGGACCCAACGGGGCCGGAAAGACCACGACCGTCAAGGCGCTGCTCGGCATGGTGCACCTCGACGCCGGTGCCGCCACCGTTCTCGGTCGTCCCGCCGGCGACCCCGCGGCCCGCCGCGCTGTCGGCTATCTGCCCGAAAAGTTCCAGTACCCGGACTGGCTCGACGGCCGGCAAGTCCTCGAGGCGCATGCCCGGCTCATCGGGCTCTCTGCGGCCGAACACCCCGGCGCCGTGGCCGACGCCTTGCGACTGGTCGGGCTCGCCGGCCGCGGCGACGACCGCGTTGCCGGATACTCCAAAGGCATGCAGCAGCGGTTGGGTCTGGCAACCGCAGTCCTCGGCCGGCCGGCGCTCGTCATCCTCGACGAGCCGACGTCGGCGCTCGATCCGATTGGCCGCCGCGAGGTCCGAGACATGATCCGCGCCCTGCGGGACCGAGGGACGGCAGTGTTGCTCAACTCCCACCTCCTCGGCGAGGTCGAACAGGTCTGCGATCACGTCGTCATCCTCGATCGCGGTCGGGTGGTCCACTCCGGGCCGTTGGCCGACCTTGCTCCGGGGGCTGAGGTCCGCGTCAGTCTGGATCGACTCGACGACCACGCGTTCGCGGTCCTGGAAGGTTTCGGGCGGATCACCGCGCGGGACTCTGACACTGCTCTCCTCGCTCTCGACGACGTCGCCGCCATTCCCTCCCTGGCCGCGGCCCTTGTGTCGGGTGGCTACGGACTGCGGGCGCTCGTGCCGTTGCAGCGTTCGCTGGAGGACGTATTCGTCGACGTCGTGGGGTCGAGTTCCGGTGAGGAGGGGCGGTGACGGTCGTTCGGCTGACGCTCCGCGAGGCGGCGAATCGGAAAGTCCTGATCGTTGGGGCGGTGATCAGTGCGGCCTTCCTTCTCCTATTTTGGCTTGGCTTCGCGGTCGGCTTCGACCAGGCTGCCAGCCCCGACGACCCCACCAACTCCGCAGTGGCAGCGTCGATCATGACCGTCCTCGGCCTCTACGCCGTGCAGTTCCTCGCGGCATTCATGGCCGTGCTACTGGCGAGCGGCGCCGTGGCCCCCGAGATCGAGAGCGGGCGGCTGCACGCCATCCTGGCGAGGCCGCTCTCGCGGACATCGTGGCTCGCTCAGCGAGCAGGGACTTTCGCCGTGCTAGCGGCCTTATACCTCGTCGTCATGTCCGGGGCGATCCTCCTGATCGCGGCCACGATCGCTGGCTACGGCGCGATCTCGCCTTGGCGCGGGTTCGGGTTGCTCGCCCTGGAGGTCGGGGTCCTGGTCGCTATCGGCACCGCCCTCTCGGTGAGGTTGTCGGCGATCGCCGCCGGCGTGATCGTGATCGCTCTCTACGGCGCCGCCTGGATCGGCGGCATCATGGAGATCGTCGGCACCGCGCTGAGCAACCTCACTCTCGAGCGCATCGGCGTTGCCGTCAGCCTGGTGTTCCCCTCCGATGCCCTGTGGCGCGGCGCCTCGTACTACTTGCAGTCCCCGATCTTTCTCGCGGTGGCGAGGGTCGACAACGACACCGGCAACCCGTTCGCCGGCGACGTCGCCCCGAGCGGTCTGTTTATCGCCTGGGCGAGCGCCTACGGGATTATCTGGTGGTTGCTCGCGGAGCGTTGGTTCCGCCGCCGCGACCTCTGAGAATCGGCGCGAGCGTTACTCTCCCCGGCCGAGGGTTGCTGAATGAACATGACTGGGCAAAGAGCAGTTGCATTCTTGATTCTGCTCGTGGCAGGGATCTTCAGTCTCCCCGGCGCCGCTTTCTTTCTCGACAGCCCGGGAATGGAGAACTGGATCATCCCCATCCAGCTGATCGTGCACGCCCTGATCGGTGCTTTGGTCGGCCGTTTGCTCCCGGGGATGGCCGGTGCTGATCCGAGTGCAAACCGGGCCATGCTCTTCGGAGCAGTAACGGGCGTGGTGCTGGCCTTGCTCGGGATCGTGATTTTCTTTCTGCTGCTGAACGGATTCTCGGGCGCATGAAACCGGTGACCGCCATCGAATGGCTGCTCGATTCCGACCCTTCGATCCGCTGGCAGGTGATGAGGGATCTTCTCGGCGAACCCGAAGAAGCGATCGCGGCCGAACGCGCGAAGGTCGCCACTGAAGGTTGGGGGGAACGGCTGCTCGCCCTCCAAGGCCCGGACGGGCAGTGGGGGAAGGACGTCCTTCCCGAGTCGACCCGGACTTCGGGGGAGGGGTTGCCGGACGTCGCCACCCGGAACTTCTCCGCGACTTGCATCGAATTTCCCTCGACGACCTCGCCGGATTTCTCGAACTCGATACTGCGATGCTGGCGATTTGGGAGGACGAACCAGATCCCCAGGGCGAGGATGTTGGCAAATACCGATCCGCGGTGAACTGGATGAAGAACTCCATCGGCACCCTCAAACCAGAGTGGACGGCGACGACGTGGTCACTGTCGCTGTTGCGCGATCTGGGTCTCGATCCTGCGAGTGAGCAGGCTCGCCGAGCAGTTGCGCTGGTCCGGGAGAAGAGCAAGTGGGATCACGACGGTCAGAACTACTTCGATGGAGAAGTCGAGCCCTGCATCAACGGCCACGCGGTCGCCCTCGGGGCATATTTCGGCCAGAACGTCGACGGCATTGTCGAGCGACTTATGGCCGAGCAGCTCGCTGACGACGGGTGGAACTGTGAGGCAGAGAGGGGCTCGACCCGGTCCTCGTTCAACACCACGATTGCGGTCCTCGAAGGCTTGCTCGAGTACGAGCGGGCGAATGGAGCGCCCCCGAATGTGGCCTCTGCTCGTGTCCGGGCTCAGGAATATCTACTGGAACGCCGTCTGTTTCGCCGGATGTCGACCGGCGAAGTCATCGATTCCGCCTGGACCCAGTTCTCGTTTCCCCCCCGCTGGCATTACGACGTTTTGCGAGGGCTCGACTATCTCCGCAATGTCAGGGCCGAGCCCGATGAGAGATGCGTCGAGGCGATCGAACTAGTGGAAGGCAAGCGGGATTCGGAGGGGCGATGGCCTTTGGAGAACACTCATCCCGGTCGGGTTCACTTCGAAATGGAGGAAGGCGATGGCCAGCCAAGCCGCTGGAACACCCTTCGGGCCCTGCGGGTGCTCGCGTGGTCCGGCTCTACTCAAACCTAAGGTTCCGGTGGTGGCATAGCCACCAAAATCGCCTCAAGAATGACGGGGACAAAGACCTCTCGCCACTCAAGTGGATGTTGCGGCCTGCTCCAAAGCGTCGAGGATGAGCTCGAGGCCGAATTCGAACTCGGTGTCCAAGGTGAACGCGGACCTCAGCGCGTATTCGCCTAGCTCGACGAGATGCGGGAACTCGTTCATCGTGATTTGCTCGAGCATCGATTCCACCGGCTCGGTCATCTCTTCGGAGGTGGTCAAGGGCAGGCTGGTCTCCTGGATGATTTGTCCGTACACATAGCTGTCGAGCAACCAGAAGGCATGAGCGGCGTTCTCGATAGAGAAGCCTGCCGATCGCAAGTTCCCGAGGATCGCATCCAGGTAGCGCAGGGCCGTGCGCCCCTTCGAGCCTCGTGCCTCCAAAAGCCCGATTGCCCACGAGTGGCGGCTGAGGACCTCGCGCGCCGAGATCGCCCGCCGCCTCATGGCTTCCTTCCAGGCCGCACCGTCGCTCGGGATCTCGATCTCGCCGACGATGAGCTCGACTATCCCGACCAGGATCTCCTCCTTGTTGCCTACGTGTTTGTAGAGCGACATCGCCTCGACACCGAGTTCAGCGCCCAACCGGCGCATCGTCAGGGCGGTTAGTCCGTCGCGATCAGACAGGTCAACGGCAGCCTGCACGATTCGTTCTTTGGACAACGGCAGGCGTGGTGAGTTGTCTTTGGGGGGCATCAGGATTTGACAAGCTTACTAAGTAGCCCACTAGGATTACTTAGTAAGCCACGCCCGCATACGATAGGAGAGCCAAATGTCAATCACCCACGCTGAGGCACAGATAACCGGCGACACGAGGTTCGAACCAGCCAACGTGAACGTGAGGATCAAGATCGCAGGGCTCTGGACGGCAATGCTGTTCGTCTTCGCCTACGTCGACATTTTCAGCCTCTATCGACCTGACTTTCGAGCCGACGTCGAGTCCGGGTCGATCGGCGGGTTCATGGTCAACCAGTCCTTCCTTCTTTGGACCACGATCTACATCGCGATCCCGAGCCTCATGGTGGTCGGCACACTCGTGCTGCGACCGAGAGTCAACCGAATCGCGAACATCGCACTGAGCATCATCTATGGGCTGACGATCATCGTTGGTGCGGTCGGCGAGTGGAACTACTACATCCTCGGCAGCGCCATCGAAGTCGCACTGCTGGCGGCCATCGTCCACAACGCCTGGACCTGGCCGAAGCTGGCTACGCGACAAGCATGAAGCGAGAGGTCTGGCGATCAGAGTCCGAGAGGTTCATCGCGTGCGGTAGTGCAGGTGGACCACGCCGTTGCCGAAGCGTCGCTCGTCGACCAGCTCGAGTTCCATCCTGACCGCCCGGGGGAGCCCCGGCTTGCCGCCGCCCACCACGACCGGGAACACGAACATGTGGACCTCGTCCACCAGACCTGCCCTGAACGCGTGCTGCGCCAGGTCGGGGCCGCTGATGCTGAGGTCGCGTTTGGCGCCATCCTTGATGCGGCGTATGGCTTCGGGATCGAACTCGCGCTCGAGTCGGGTGCGGGGCGTCCACACAGCGTCGAGGGTGCGGGAGTAAACGACCTTGTCCAGGGCTCGCCACATCGCAGCGAAATCCGCCTCGACGTTTGTCAGCCCAGGTTCGTCGGCGAAGGTCTGCCAGACGGCCATCGTCTCGTACATGCGCCGGCCGTAGAGGTGTGTGCCGATTGACCCTTCGAGCTCGTTGATGAACGCGTGGACCTCGGCATCGGGCACCGCCCAGTCGAACCCGCCCCCCTCATCCTCCAGGTAGCCGTCGAGGGAGGTGATCGCGGCGTAAACGAGCTTAGGCATGCAGCCTCCTGTCTAGCTCCGATCTTCCACGTCAAACTCTGCGCCGACCAACACAGGTTGTTTCACTTCGTCGAGGGTCATAATCACCTTCTCGACATTCGATAGTGACCTGGACCAACAGGAGGTCCATCGGGGCGCGGATTCCTCAGCCTCGACCGGTGAGCACGATGAAGCAACCAGAACCAAGCGCAGAAGAAGCGCTCTCGCCACGGCTAAGTATTCAAATGCGGGCAAAAGGTGTGGTGATTGTCGATCTTCGAGTAGACGGACTCTATTGGGGCGTCATTTGAGCCTGGAGAGGAAGTCGAGGACACGACTGGTCATCAGCTCGGTTGCCGCCTTGTCGTAGGAGGGCAGTGAGGAGTCCGCGAAAAGGTGAACGTCCCCGGGGTAGACGAAGAGTTCCGCCTGATCGGTGGAGTCGACAAGGGCCCGCGCCGCGTCGAGGTCGCCCTCCTCGGCGAAGATCGGGTCGGCTTCCATCCCGTGCACCTGGACCGGTAAACCTTCGGGCCATCGCTCGCTGAATTCGGTGACCGGAAGGCAGGCATCGAAGAACAGCGCTCCGCGGGCTCCCGCTCGGGACTGGGCAAGCTTTTGGGCGGGCATTACGCCCATCGAGAAGCCCGCGTAGACGAGGTCCGGTCGCAGCGTCTCGGCGGCGGTGACCCCCCGGTCGAGGATGGTGTCGAACCCGATCGTCTTGGCATAGGCGATGCCTTCCTCGAGGGTCTCGAAAGTGCGGCTGTCGAACAGGTCAGGGGTGTGCACGGTGTGCCCGGCGCCACGCAACTCCTCGGCGAAGGCAACAACCCCGGGGGTGAGCCCCCGAACGTGGTGGAACAAAACGATCTCTGGCACGGTCTCTACTCCCTTGACTCGGCAAAGGATCCAAAAATCTGGAACAATCGTGAACACTAGTCTGATCTGTCATGACCGGCAAGTCCGCTGCTCCCGACTACGACCTGGTCGACACCATGGAACTTACCGACGCCGTTCAGGTCCAGGCCATCGGCCACCAATTGCGAACCACCATCCTCGGCCTGCTGCACGAGCGAGCGGCGACCGTGACCGAGCTCGCCAGCGCCGTGGATCGGCCGACGAGCACCATCGCCTATCACGTCAACGTGCTCTTCGATGCCGGCTTGGTCCGTGTGGTGCGGACCCGGCGGGTGCGGGCGATCGAGGAGCGCTATTTCGGCCGCACCGCGCGGATGTTCTACGTCGGGGTGGGGGAGAGTCGGGGTGAGGTGCTGCCGTTGGCCTTCAACGACTTCGAGATCGCCGCCCAGGAGTCCGAGGCCGCGTACCAAGCCCACCGTTTGTGGTCATTCATCCGGCACGCCCGGATTCCGCCCGAGCGAGCCGCCGAGTTTTGGACCCAGGCCGTGGCGCTGGTGCAGGAGTTCGACCGGCTTCCTCGCTCGGGGGATACTGCCTATGGGTTCGTCCTCGGCATCTATCCGATCTCGGACTACCCCTTGCTGCCCGACCCCGAAGAGTGACCCCAGCCGAACGAGAAGTCACCATGATGTCGGAATCGGCAAAGGAGGCAGTAGTGAAGGTCGTGGTAACGGGCGGTAGCGGCAAAGCGGGGCGTTATGTGACCGCGGATCTAAGAGGGCTGGGCCATCACGTGCTCAGCGTCGATTGGGTTCCCACCGGTAGCGGGCACGGCCCGACCGCGGTAGCCGATCTCACTGACTATGGCCAGACCCGGGAGCTGGTGGACGGAGCGGAGGCGGTCGTTCACCTGGCTGCTATCCCCGCGCCCGGTATCCGCTCAGAGGCGGAGACCTTCCGCGTCAACACGCTTTCGACCTACAACGTCTTTGCTGCCGCAGTCGCGGGTGGTACCCGCAAGGTGGTGTGGGCGTCGAGCGAGACCGTGCTTGGTCTACCTTTCGACACCCCACCGATGTTCGCTCCCATAGACGAGTCGATCGAGCCCAGACCGGAGAGTTCCTACGCGCTCTCCAAGCTGGCTGGCGAGTTGATGGCGACCCAGATCGCGCGAAGGTCGGGGGTGTCGTTCGTTGGGCTTCGCATCTCCAACATCATGAGCCCGACGACTACCAGTCTTTCCCGGCATTCTGGGAAGACCCATTTCTTCGTAGGTGGAACCTGTGGGGATACGTAGACATCCGTGACGTGGCACACGCCGTCCGCCAAAGCCTTGCGGTCGAGGTGAGCGGAGCCGCAGTGTGCATCATCGCTGCGGCCGACAGCGTGATGCGACAGTCTTCGGCCGAATTGATGGCCGCCGTATATCCCCAGGTGCCGTTACGTCGGCCGGTTCGAGGGAACGAAACCCTGCTCGCTATCGATCGGGCACGCCACGTGCTGAGATACGAGCCTCAGCACAGCT
>JBPCQV010000104.1:0-8017 GCA_050997725.1 Acidimicrobiia bacterium | reverse complement strand
GCGCAGGCGTCGGCGATGCTGGTTCCTTTGACCTTCGACGACCGGGCCCCCTCGCTGAGCCGGGTGCCGCCGCAGGCGGGACACGCGGTAAAGGTGGCCGCTCGATCCACGAACGCCCGGATGTGTGGCTGCAGCGCATCGGGGTCCTTGGAGAGGAACGACTTCTGCACCTTCGGAACCAGCCCCTCGTAGGTGAGGTTGATGTTGTCCAACTTGACCTTGCGCGGCTCGCCGTAGAGGAAGTCCTGTCGCTGCTTCCTCGTAAATTTGGCGATCGGCACGTCGATCGGCACAACCTCACCGAAGATGCGCATGTACCAGCCGTCGGCGGTGTAGCCAGGGACGGTGATCGCACCCTCGGCGATCGACTTCGTGTCGTCGAAGAGCTGGGTCAGGTCGATATCGCTCACGTTGCCCATTCCTTCGCAACGCGGACACATGCCCCCCACCAGGGAATACGTCTCGACCCTGGGCTTATCTTTCCCCTCGCCCCGCTCGACGGTGATCGTGCCCCGCCCCGACACCGAGGGAATGTTGAAGGCGAACGCGCTAGGAGAGCCGATATGCGGTTGGCCGAGCCGGCTGAAGAGGATGCGCAGCATGGCGTTGGCGTCGGTGGCGGTGCCGACGGTGGACCGGACATTGGCGCCCATCCGCTCCTGGTCGACGATGATCGCCGTCGTCAACCCTTCGAGCACGTCGACCTCGGGCCGGGCCAGCGTCGGCATGAACCCCTGAACGAAGGCGCTGTAGGTCTCGTTGATCATCCGCTGCGACTCGGCGGCGATCGTGTCGAAGACGAGCGAGCTCTTCCCCGACCCCGACACACCGGTAAACACAGTCAACCGGCGCTTGGGGATATCAACGCTGACGTCTTTGAGGTTGTTCTCGCGGGCACCATGGACGCGGATCAGGTCGTGGCTGTCGGCATCGTGCCGCGCAGCCGACTGCCCCCGCGTTTTTGCGCTCAACGCCTCTCCATCGACTTACGGCTCCTGCCTCAACCCGATCGTGTTGCCGTCGCTGTCGGTCAGCTGGGCGACCTGTAATCCGCCACCGACATCCTTGGCATCGCTGGTGACCTGCCACCCCGACGAACGAAGATCATCAACCTGGGCGGCGATGTCGTCTGTTTGCCAATAGACGATCGGACCCTTGCTGGAGCCATTCGGATCGAGCCCGATCTCCCGATCATCGGTCCGATATCCGACGTAGTACGGCTCGTCGGTATACGGGTCGGCACCAAGTAGTTGGGTAAAGAGCTTTTTCGCTTTCTCGACGTCCTTCACCGGATAAACGACTAGTTGTGGCATCGCCATGACCTTTCCTCCTTAGTAGATTTTTCTTAAACGGGTGTCAGCTCGCTGCTTTCTTTACGAGCTTGATGATCTTCGCCTCTTCGGTGGCGGTCAACTTCGTGATCGCGTAGGAGGTCGGCCACATCGCGCCTTCGTCGAGATTGGCATCATCGTTGAAGCCCAACGTCGCGTATCTCGATTTGAACTTCGCCGCGGGAGTGAAGAAGCAGACCACTTTGCCGTCCTTGGCATACGCGGGCATCCCGTACCAGGTTTTCGGCAGGAGGTTTGGTGCGTTTTCCTTCATGATCGCGTGGAGCTTCTTGGCCATGGCCCGATCAGGATCCTTCATCCCGGCGATCTTGGCGAGCACCTCTCCTTCCCCGTCCCCCTTCCCGCGCGCTTCCTTGGCGCGCTCTTTCATCGCGGCTCGTTCCTCGGCCGTGAACCCCCCGGATTTCTTGCTGGTGGCGCTGGTGCTCTTAGCGGAGCTCTTCTTCGCAGTCATCGTTCCCTCCTAGTCATGTTGTCGGATTCGGACCATGTTTCCCGCCGGATCGCGGAAGGCGCAGTCGCGCACCCCATACGGTTGGTCGGTTGGCTCTTGGGCCACCTCGACATCGCTGGCCTGCAGCTTTTCAAAGGTGCCGTCCAGGTCTTTGGTGGCCAGCACGATCGAGGCGTAGGTGCCTTTGGCCATCATCTCGCTGATGGTGCGGCGCTCGTCTTCGGTGATGCCGGAGTCGGCACCAGGCGGGTGCAAGACAATCGACGTGCCGGGCTGGTCGGGAGGGCCGACCGTGATCCAGCGCAAACCTTGGTATCCGACATCGTTGCGAACCTCAAACCGAGGGTGTCGCGGTAGAAAGTCAAGGCGGCGTCGGCGTCGTTGTGCGGGAGGAAGGTGTAGTGAATGGTGATGTCCATGACGCTGACCTTACGCGCGGCTTCCAGCAAACGCTTCTCTATTCCTGACCGGTCTGGTCACCTGTTTGGCGACGCACGAAGGTATGCCCGCCGTTGCCCGTGCCGCCTCCCGCCGATAGACACTGGGAGGCACCCCGACCAACTCGGTGAACCGTGTACTGAAGGTGCCGAGCGACGAGCAGCCGACCATAAAACAGATTTCGGTGACGCTGAGGTCGCCCCGCCGCAGCAGCGCCATCGCCCGCTCGATGCGCCGGGTCATCAGATAGGAGTACGGCGACTCGCCGTAGGCGAGCTTGAACTGGCGGCTCAGATGCCCGGCCGACATATGCACGCCGCGGGCGAGCGCGTCGACGTCCAAAGGGTGCGCGTATTCCCGGTCGATCCGGTCTTTAACGCGACGCAGCCATGCCAGATCGCTCAATTGCTGAGCAGTTGCGGGACCGCTAGTCACCTACGCGATCGTGCCACGTCACACCGACATTGCCAAGCGCTGCCGCTGCCCCACCACCTCGGCACCGCATCGCAAACCTTAGGTTCGCGTGGTGGCCTAGCCACCAAGATCGCCTCAAGAATCACTTGACACCCCACTCGGTAAGCGGTAACTTACGGTAAGTGGCAACTTACGGAGAGTCTCTAGCAGCACTGGCCGACCCCACCCGGCGGGCGGTCTTCGAGCGGTTGGCCGGCGGGCCGCGATCGGTGGGCGAGGTCGCCGCCGAACTCCCCGTCAGCCGTCCCGCCGTCTCCCAACACCTCCGGGTGCTGAAGGACGCCGGATTGGTGGGTGAGCGCAAGGAAGGTGTCCGGCGCTACTACAACGTCCGACCGGAAGGGCTCGCCGAGTTGCGCGGGTACGTAGAAAGGTTCTGGGAGGAAGCACTTTCCTCCTTCAAAGCAGCAGCCGAGAGAGGAGACAACGATGAGTCAGCCGGCAACTAACAAGGCGGACCTGGAGCCGGTCCGAAAGAGCGTGACCGTGGAGGCGTCGATCGAGCATGCCTTCAAAGTATTCACAGAACGGCTCGGGGAGTGGTGGCCACTCCGGACTCATTCGGTTCACGCCGAAGGTGCCATCTCGGCGGGCATGGAGACCCGAGAGGGCGGGGCGATCTACGAGGTCTGGGAGGAAGGTCGGGAAGTTTGGGGTGAGATCACCACCTGGGCTCCTCCCCGGAGGCTGGTCTTCACCTGGCATCCGGGCCTCGAGCCCGCAGAGACGACCGAGGTAGAAGTCCGTTTTGCTTCCCGTGGCAACCTCACCGTGGTCGAACTTGAGCATCGCGGTTGGGAAATGCGCGGAGAGCGGGCGGACGAGGTCAGAGCCCACTATGAGAGCGGCTGGGTCATGACTCTTGATCGTTTTGCCGCCGCCGCCTCGGCGGCGTGACGCTACAAACGCCGACCCCTGGCCCAGAGGTCCCGTGCCCGGCTGTGACCATGGCAGGCGGCCGAACGTTGGCCAGCCATTCGGCTTCATGATGGCTTCAGACAGCTCCCCGCAGGTGTCGCGCAGCCCACCGTTGACAAGTAGAAAACCCAGGCGGTGCCTGGGTTTTCCTGAAGTAGCGGGGGCGGGATTTGAACCCGCGACCTTCGGGTTATGAGTCAAGAACTTTGTTTTCGCGTCCCGATGTTTGCGAATCGGGCAGTCCTTAGATCGGGTTATTCGCGTGGGTCGCCGGCCGGTATCCGGATAGTGCTCGAATGTGGCCGGGTTTTCCATCACCATCTCCACCCTCTCGCTCTTCGCCGCCGTCGAGCTCGCCAGGGAACTGGCGTCGCAGGGTGGCTACTGCACCGTTTCGGACGGTGGGCGTCTCATCTTCGCGGTCAACCATGAAGGCCAACAGGTCGGGCCGGACGGTGAACCCTCCGACCTCGCCGCCTGGTCCTAAACCGTTCCCCCGCGGGGGTCGGGTTAAGGGCCGTACCCCGCGGGGGAACATCGACAAGAAGGGAGGGCACAAGTTGGTGATCATTGCCGGGAAACTCCGATATGAGCCGCCACGGATAACGGCGGGGGGTCCGATCGAACGTGACATGTACGAAGAGCTCGGAGGCCGGGCGTACACCCATCTGCTCGCCGAGAACCATCTAAGGAGAGTGGTGGTCCCGATCACCTAAGGATTCCCCCCGGTGCCCGCCTCCCAAACCGGGGGGAAGCAGAGAGACCCCCCAAGCCTTCGGGGGGTCTCTCGCTTTTCGGGGTGGCCGGTTAATGACGCCGCTTGCGTCACCCGCCGGCTCAAGGAGAAACCGGCCGGCGAACCACCCCTAACCCGAGCAGCCCTATTTGAGGGCGGCCTCGATGGCGGGCAATGACAGACCGTCACCGGTTTCCCAATCCGCCGCCAGCCAAGTCCCGTTGCTATCGACCAGCCGGTACTTGCCACCGACCACCTTCTCCAAGGTCCAACCGCGCTCCTTGGCCATACTCCGCACCGTGGCCTCCTTGCTCGGCGCCGGCGACTTGGTGGCCACCGGCGCCTTCTTCGTCGCTACCGGGTTCTTCACCGCCATTAGGTGGCGGCGACCCGTCTCGCGGCCTCGGCCTGGCGAACGAAATACAAACATTTGAGCTCGAACCTGAGATCAACCAGGTTCCGTTTGAAGTTCAAGCCGCCGGCCCCGGCGTAAGGATCGGCCTCCACTTTCATGCTGGACAGGTAGAGACGTCCCAAGTTGGCCACGTCCAACAGATAGGGCGGCTCGGTGCCCGCCCCGATCCGTTCCACCACCCGCAGACCCCACAAGGGGGAGCTGGTGCCGGAATCCCGAACCGGGAAAACGTAGCCTGAAGCGTCGGTGGTCAGGTCGAGGGCGGCCGCGTCGGTCGGGTTCATCACCACGACGTTCGGTTCGAACCCAGTGGCCCGCATCGAAGAGACCCCGTTTCGCAACTTTTCGAGCATCGTCGCCCCGGTCATCCCGAACGGTGGCGAGCTGGCGACGATTTGGGCGAGGACATGAGCGTCGATGGCCTTCGCGATCTGCCAGCGACCCTCAGAATCCAAGAACTCGCGGAGACTTTCGATCGACTCGAGGACCGCCGTCGGGATGGCATCGATGATGATCGCCTCCTGGACGACCGAAGTGTTCACCGCGGTGAGCGTCAACGCCAAAATTGCTTTGTCGGTCGAGGCGGTCGGGTCACGCTGAATGGTGCCGGTCACCGTCCTCGCCCCGGTCTGGCGGAAGGTTTGAACCGACAGCGCCCCGTCCAGATCCGTCGTCGGCAACAAGGGGTACAGGAAGCGGCTGTCCTGGCCGAGCCCGGCGACATCCGGGGCCGTGCGGTTGATATCGCCAATCCCCGGCAACGTCGGAGCTTTCACCCCCATCGCCGACGCCAAGTTCACCGAAACTGTCGGCTGATGTTTCACATCGAACCCGGCCGCCAAAATCGAGGAGGCGAGGAAAGACTTGTTTTCAATCTGTGTCATGGTTTGGGTTCCTTCGGGAAAAGTCTTGTCGTAATCGGACTCGATCCGGGCCCGCAACTCTTCGTTGTCAGAGATCTGGCGAATCCGGGTTTTGTACCCCTGGCTTTCGGCGAGGATCCGCTCGACCGCAGCCTTCTCGGAGGCGGTGACCTGTCGGCCTTCCCGCTCACAGCGAGCAGTGATGGCAAGTCCTTCGGCGATTTTCTCTTCGAGCTTCTCGCGCAGAAAATCTTTAGCAGTCTGATTCATTGCTCTGAACACCTCGTTCAAAGGTCGGGGACATACCCGGCCTCAACGTCTCGGTGGAGCTTCGCAATCGCTGCTCGCCTTGCAGTGTCGGACTTACCGTCTGGCATCGTCCTTACGCGTCGGCTTCGCTCAGTGAAAGCGCCAAATTCGACCAGCCAACATTAGCGGCCCTTTTCGCGTTCTCTGATCACCGTGGCCGCGTTGATGTTCTCCGCCGTCATCGCGTCGAACGCTTTGTCGATCTCGTCGGCCAGCCAGACCGCCTGGTCGTTGCCCTCGAGCTCTCGCAGGAACGCGCCGGCGAGCACCAACAGCTCGATTACTCGGCGTTGGGAAACCTTCAGCGACTCGCCAACCGCCGCCAGCTCCAGGCGGCTACCAGTCACGGCTGGCCCCATTCGCAAGGCTCGCGGAATAGGGCGTGAAGACCTTGCGCCCCCCGTTCAGGGTGACCGCCGCCGGCGCCGGCTGGCCCTGCTCGACGGCACGCTGCCGGCGGGCCCGAACCGCCCTCCGCCGCTGCGACTCGCCAAGGTTGAACAACCGACAACAAGAGACCAGGTTCTCCAGGCGATCAGCGCCACCATCGAGCCGGTCGATGCGGTGATGACAATGGGCCTGAAACTTGCCCGCCAGCTTCAACGAAAACGGCGCCTTGAACTCGCAACCGGCATGCTCCGGCACGCAGCGCCACTGATCACGATCGAGGACTTGGAGGCGCAAGGCTTGCCAGAAAGGAGTGCTGTAAAAACTGGGAGGTCGTCTAGGCATATCAGGAATCTCCGTCATAGCATCGTATTTTTTGCTCGGAATGGATAAAGAAGCAAAGCCTCTTAGAGATGCGCGCGGATTTGAAATTCCCGAAGCCCCTACCCCTACCAGTCTCGGTCATCGCCGACCACCTTCGAACTTTTCGAGCAGCGAACTCCACAACGCTTGTCGCCGCGTCTCGAGGTCGGCCGGCAAGTCGTAGACGGTCACCCTCCGGTCCTCTCGAAATGGCTCGGAGCAACGATGGAAATAGACGATGCAAGGCGGTTCGACTTGGCCGGATCGGCCGCAGACCGAACAGGCCTAACGCCACGTCATCGGACCTCCTCGACGGTCATCGCCGCGACGCCTTGACCGGTGGGAGGTCAGATGTCAAACGATCGCAGGTCTTGCAGAGCGGCAGGATCGGCGAGTACGTGACCTGTGAGCGCCTGGCGGAGAACAGACCACAGACCGGCCGCCATTCGTGGCGGGGGTGATGCCAGCCGACGAGGTGGGTGCGGGTGCCGGACTCGACGAAATGGAACCAGCGGTAGGTGGCTACCACGTCTCCACCTCCTCGAAGCCGGCGAGGTCGTCTGGGTCGTAGTCAAGGTCACCTACGTCGGGCTCGAAGTAGTCGTCGTCGAGGTCGAGGTCGTTGTCCGTTTCGACCTCAGCCTGGGGGGCGTCAGGAACGCCACCTGACCTGTCCTCGGTATCTGTAGGAAACGTCATGTCCTTTGAAAGTCCTCGACCTGTCCCTATTGAGTAGGGGGGGACAGGTCGAGAGGACACTTTCACCTGTCCTGGGGATAGGTCGGGGACAGGTGGGGACAGGTCGTCTTTGGGCTTGTCCGTCGGGGCCGCGTTTTGGTAGGGCCGAAGCTCGTCGCCGTCTCGATAGGGATGGATGAGGGTGTGCAGGATCGCTCCCCGTGGCCCCGGTTCAGTGGTCACGTAACCGCGGGCGACTAGTTGATGGAGCGCCTTCAGTTTCCAATTGGTGTTGCCGCTGACGTTGGTGCGGATCTGCTTCTGAGACATTCTCGGATTGGCCAGAAGAGCGTCGGCGACCTTCTCCATCAAGATGGTGGGGATGAATTCGCCGGGAGGTTTGAGGGTGATGGTCACCGTCTCGTAATCGGAGACTGCTTCGACGGTGGCGATGGTTCGGTGCTCATCCTCAGCGTGTTCCGACACGTATCCGAGGCGGTCTTTGGTGAGTCGGATGTCGGCCTGTCCGACCATTCCTCGACCGAAGGGTTTGGTGACGTTGATCGAGTAGGCAGCACCGTCGATTCCGGCCAGTTTCGCTTGGGCGCCGATGGCGTACCGGCCTCGGGC
>JBPCQV010000150.1:0-8175 GCA_050997725.1 Acidimicrobiia bacterium | reverse complement strand
CGGAACGCCTTCGTCTCCCCCGGAGCTTTCGATGGGCAGCGATGCGCCCTGGCCGATTGCGGGGGCGCTGGCCCGCGAGAACCTCCGGATTGCGGCTGAGCCTGCGGCGCCGGTCGAGACGATCACGCGCGACCTGTGGCCGGAGCCGGTGGGCCAGGCCCTGACGTTGGCGCTCGCGGCATCGGCCCCGAACGAGCGTCCCCACGGCGTCATCGTTGTGGTTCTCAACCCTCGCGTGCCACTTGACCGGGCGTACATGGGCTATGCCGAGCACGTGGCCCGCGAGATCGCCACCGGCCTGGACCGGGTGTGCCGCCTGGCGCAGGAGCGGCAGGCGGCACTCGCCGCCGCGCATGCGGAGCGAAAGCTGCTCGAGGATGTCTTCGACCTCTCGCCCGCATTCCTCGCCGTGGTTCGGGGCCCCGAGCACGTATTCGAGTTGGCCAATGCTGCCTATTACCGGCTCATCGGACAACGGCCCGGCATCGGGCAAAAAGTTGTCGATGCCCTTCCCGAGCTGGCAGGGCAAGGCTTCGTGGAGTTGCTCGACGGGGTATCTCGCACCGGTGAGCCGTTCGTAGGCAACGAGTTGCCCATCCAGCTGCAGGTCGTTCCCGGGGGAGCGCTCGAGGAGCGGCACGTCAACTTCGTCTATCAGCCGATGCGAGACGCGAACGGACTGGTCACTGGTGTCCTGGTCAGCGGCGTTGACGTCACCGCACTCGTGCATGCGCGCGAAGCGGCGGAGGGCGCACGGCTGGATGCGGAGCGGCTGGCCGCGGAGCGCGATATCGATCGGCGGCGGCTTCTCACCGTGCTCGAGCAGTCACCGCTCGGCATCGTCATCGCGGAGGCGCCCTCGGGGCGCTTCCTGTTCCTGAACGCCAAGGTAGGTGAGCTGTTTGGCGACAGCCTGATCTCCGGAGCGACGGGCGACTACAGCGCCAACTATCGTGGCTTCCATCCTGACGGCAGGGTAGTGCAGCCGCAGGAATGGCCGTTGAGTCGGGCATTGCAGGGGGAAATGGTCTGGAACGAGGTCATTGAAATCGAGCGCATCAAGACCGGGCAGCGGTTCCAGATCAGCATCAATGCCGCTCCGGTTCGTGACGCCGAAGGCGGGATTACCGCCGGCGTGGCCATGTTCTGGGATGTGACCGAGGAGCGCCGGGCGGAGCGGCAGCTGCGGGACGTCCAGCGCATTCAGGCGGTGGGGACCCTGGCCGGCGGCGTCGCGCACGAGATCAACAATCAGATGACGTCGGTCATGGGCTTTGGTGGGTTCGTCCTCCGAGCCCTGGGTCCCGATCACCCGCAGGCGTCGGACGTGCGGCGAATTTTACAGGCAGGCGAGCGCGCGGCGCGGGTCAGCCAGCAGCTACTCGCCTTTACCCGCCAGCAGGTCACCCAGCCCCGCCTGCTGGATCTGCTGGAGGTGGTCACCGAGCTCGCCCCCGTGCTCCAGCAACTCCTCGGCTCCGACAAGAACTTGAGTGTCGTCGGGTCCCGGAGCCTCCAGGTGAACGCCGACCCCGACCAGGTGCAGCAGGTTCTGATCAACCTCGTTGCCAACGCGCGTGACGCCACCGAAACCGGCGCCGATGTCCAAATCACGGTCGAAGAAATCGTCCTCGAGACCGAGTTGCCGGCTCCACTGGGTGAGTCCGTGGCTCCGGGGCGTTACGTGCGGCTCAGTATCGCCGACAACGGCGCGGGCATGGCGCCCGACACGCTGGCTCGAATCTTCGATCCGTTTTTCACCACTAAGGCGGTCGGCAAAGGCACGGGGCTCGGGCTCCCGATGGTGTACGGAACCATGCGCCGTCACGGCGGGTACGTCGTAACCCGAAGCGCCCCTGGCGCAGGCACAACCATGGAGCTCTACTGGCCGGTGGCTCCGGAGGGCCAGGCCCCGGCCCACAGTGATCCATCGGAAGATCCGCCTCGGCATTATTCGGCGGATGGTGCCGTGATTCTCGTGGCGGAGGATGAGCCGGCGGTGCACGCACTCGCGGTGCGCACCCTCCAGGAGGAGGGCTACCGGGTGCTGGCAGGGGCTGACTGGGTGGAAGCCCTCGAGGCGCTGGAGGCGGAGTTCGTCCGGCCCGACGTGGTGGTCACCGATGTCACGATGCCCCGGATGAACGGGCGGCAACTGAGCGACGTGGTACGGGCGCGCTGGCCTGACGTACCGGTGCTCTTCATATCCGGTCACACCGGCCAGGGCGACATGCTCCAGCGGCTGGTGCCGCCGGGAGCGCCCTTCCTTCGCAAGCCCTTCACGTCCGAAGAGCTGGCCCTGTCCGTGGGCGCGCTGCGCACGCGAGCGGCAATCAGCCGTTCGCCCTGAGGGGCGGTCTACTCTCGCCCTGATCCGCGGTGGATACGTCCGTTGCCGCGAGTGGCGCCGGCGCCTTATCATCCCATCTATTGCGGGCCCTTAGCTCAGTCGGTTAGAGCAGCGGACTCATAATCCGTAGGTCCTGGGTTCGAATCCCAGAGGGCCCATTGAACTTACGCCATTCTCAAGACCCCCCGAGTACCTAAAAGTACCTATCCCGAATTCACCCGGAGCCAACCGCGCTTCTCTGGCGGCACTTCATCCATCGTGGGTGAGGCTGGGTACCTTACGCCCGGAGGTATGAGCCTGGCAGGAACGGTGCCCTGCGCTTCGGCCCAAGCCAGGAGGTTGCCGGTGTTCAGTAAGTCAACGTAGAACTCGAAGCTGAAGGCCCTAATTTTCCCGAACAGTCCCCAATCTGAGCTAGAAAGCTGCACCTCCACCTTCCCACCTACGCGCGGCGGGTCATACCGTTCCACGAACGGCCAAGCATCGACCGGGCGTATAGGTCTCCGAATGTAGGTGCGCACAGCGTCGTACCGGGGATTGCGGGGATCGTAAGCTTCGTCAGAAGCCTGCCCTGATGCATGGAGGAAGGCGAGGACGTTAAATGCCACCATGTGAAGGCCCCGGCGGAAACGCAGCTGATCAAAGCTGCGGTCCAAGATGGGCAATATCGCGACGACGGGGCTTCCCTGGTGCTCACCCCGATGTTCGAGCGGGGCCATCGGCACTTCGCAGCCGCCGTCCTGGGTTCGGCGCCAGTTCGCGAGGATCGGGCGCGGCCCGCCGTCTTTCCCAGGCACCCCTAGCCGCTGCATGTCATAGGCAAGGGTCGGGTGTACGATCAGCGCCGGTTCCAGCTTTTTGCCAAAGTAGGTATTGCAGCTGTCGCACAGCACTCCTGGGGGGAAGACATTGCTGTTCTGCCCGAGGCCCTGAGTAATGACATGAGCAGTCCTGTCGTATGTGAGAGCGCGACCGGGTAGATGAGGATCGTTCGACGCTGAGTATGGCGTCGCCGAGCGGTAGATGCACATGAATGAAAATCGACGGGACCCGCTGCCGAGTTTCGCCATGGCCGAATGAATGGGACGGACCTAAGTTGCCCGCTCAGCCTCGGTCGTTGCCTGCCAGCGGCCGTCCTCGCCGTAAAAGGTCAATGCTTCAAGGGTAGGCCCGCGTGACCCCGTTCGAATACGTCGGCCAGTGGTGGCTGCCTGAGAGCCCCGAAGCAGGCTGCTATGGGACCCTTCGCTTTGACGGCACCAACAGCCCCGAGCTCAGGCTTACCGGCTCTCTGCGCCCGCTCGCTCGGGGGTTTGGAGGCGGCGAGTCCTTTACGCCAGACATCATTCTCGGATTCACAGAAAATGGGAAGGCGGTCACGCTATACCAGTGTCATGAGACGCACACCGGGTTTTCTTTCCCGGGAACACCAACTTCCACCTACATCGCCACCTTCGCGATTGTTGGGCATCACTTCCCAGCTAAGGACAAGGTGCGGTTTGAGAAATTCTGGATCAGATATGATCGCCTCGTAGAGTGGACTCAACTCACTGGGTTTACCCATCAGTTGGACATGGACGAAAACAGTCTTCGGGGCATCACCGTGGATTGGCACGCACCAGCACCATATGAGGTGAATGTCGCGGGATGGCAAGCAAAGTTCACACACTGGGTTCACCGGGAGGGAGACCGCTTAGAGCACTACAATCTTGAGCACCAGGTCAGGCTAGAGGTACAACCTCCAGAACCAAAGTCCATAGAGGGGTTCCATAGTGAGTTCGCGAACCACTATCGCAACTTTGTCACGCTCGGGCTGGGCAAGCCGGTCTACACGAGCCATCTGGAGGCGGTGCCTGTACCCGACGCTGACAACGCCGACCCTAGCGTCCCCACATCGAGCATCTACCACTATAGCAGCCGAAAACAGAAGGTGGTCGGGAAAATTGATGAGTTTAAGATGCTGTTCAGCCTCCGGGCCATTTCGGCGGATTATGCCGACTGCTTGCAGCACTGGTACAGTCGGACAGAGTTGCTGAGGCCGGTTTATAACCTGTACTTCGGGACCTTGTACTCCGAGCCTGGCTATGTGGAGACTGAGTTTCTCATACTGGCACAAGCCCTTGAGTCCTACCATCGCCGTGTTGTTGGAGGAGCTTTACTCGGGCCGGAAAGATTTGGACCAGTTAAAGAGGCACTACTAAGCACCATCGGTCGTGAAGACTTGGATATAACCACCGAGGCACGTGAGGCATACGAGAGAAAACTCCACTATTTCGACGAGCCTGCGTTACGTCGGCGCGCAAAAGAGGTCGTCCGCAGTTTTGGGGAGACGGCACATCTACTCATCCCGAAGGCTGCGTCCTTCGCCGACAGACTGGCAAACACTCGCAACTACTTGACCCATTACGACGAAAGCCTGCGGGAATTGAGTGCTGCCGGGGATGACCTGTGGCTGTTGGCTCAGCAAGTGCGATTTGTACTTGAGCTTTGCTTTCTGCGGGAGATGGGGCTCTCGGACGAGCGAATACGTAAGATGGCTTTCGAGCACCAGCACTACTTGTTCCTTCGCTCTAGGCTCAAGTTGTAGCGCCTGCTCATGAAAAGGGCGGGGTAGGTCCCCGCCCTGTTGGTGGCGCAGTTGTCAGTTTCGTTACGCCTGGGCGGCAGCTCTTGGCGGCGTTGCCAGTAGCGCGTCCAGCCGCTCCGAGGCCCGCTCCTGCATCCCGGGAACTACGTGAGAGTAAGTGTCGAGCGTGAGCTGGATGCTGGCGTGGCCAAGCCGTTCCTGAACCACTTTGGGGTGCTGGTCCGCCGCCATGAGCAGGGTGGCATGGGTGTGCCTGAGATCGTAGAGCCTGATGGCGGGCAACTCGGCCTTGACGAGCAGCGGCTTGAAGTAGCGGTTGACCACATTCTGCGCGTCGAGCAGACCACCAAATTCGCTTGTGAAGATAAGGTCTTGGTCTTTGTAAGCCTCTGCGAGGCGGAGCTTCCACCGCTTCTGCGCGGTCCGGTGTCGAGTGAGGGCCCGCATGGCCCGCTCGCCGAGCGGGACGGTCCGGCTCCGCCCGGTCTTAGTGGGCCCGACGACCTTGCGCCGGTCGGGACCTTGGGTCACAGCCCGTTGAACCCGGAGCGTCGAGCCGTCGAGGTCCGTCCAACGCAGCGCTAGTGTCTCCCCGACCCGCAGCCCGCTTAGGATCATCGTCACGAAAAGCGCGTATACGCCCTCGTACAGCGATTCTGCGGCGTCGAGGCTCCGCTGCTCGGCCTCGGCCGCGTTTAGGAAGCCTTGGGCCTCCTCCGGCCGTAGGTACAACATCTCCCGGCGGGTCTGGCGGGGGAGCTTCGCACCGGTGGCCGGGTTCAGCGGCAGCTTCTTCTGTTCGACGGCGGTGTTGAGGCAGACGCGGATTGCGCCGTGGGCCATCCTGATAGTCCGGGGAGAGAGACTGCAGGCCTTGAGCGTGTTGACGAACTCTTGGATGTCGCCCGAGCTCAGATCGGCAAGCTTGCGAACGCGGAGGCGCTTGGCCGCTTGGATCAGCCGCTCGTCGGCCCGCGTCTGGCGGGGCGGGGAAGCCTTCCAGTCCTCGCCCTTCTCGGCGGCCCGGCCGGCTGCCTTGGCCGCCTTGTCGGGGTGCAGCCGGTGGAGCTCGTCCGGCCAGAGGTAGCGCTCGAAGATGGCTCGGTAGTCGTTGCGCGTCCGGTCGGAGCCTCCGACGCTCCACTTATCCACCCACTCCTCCACCCAAGCACCGAGCGTGACGCGGGTGGGACGCTGCCGGAGCCCGTCGTCCCTGCTACCGAGGAGTTGGGTCAGCGTCCGCTCGGCGTCACCTTTCGAGCCCCGGACGACCTTATTCAACCGCACTTGCTTGCCGCCAGCGTCAGACCCGAGCGTGACTCGCACGAGCCATACGTCCCGGTCCCGCTGGAGAATTGACCCGCGCCCGCGCCGCTGCTTCGCCATACTCTTGCTCCAGCCTAGATGGTGGGGGACCGTTCCATTATGGAACAGACGAATGATAACCCACGCCCCCACAGGTGGTAAGGGATCTAGGTACTTTCCAGGTACTCTCCCCTCGGGGAGACGGTCCGGGAATCCGTCAATCTGGGCCGCGCCTCCGGGTGGGGCCCTCGTAACCCCAATTTCACTCATGCCCTCTACCTCCATTGCAGGACAATAAAAAACCCGCTCCCAGCCTCTGTTCGAGGCCCTGGGAGCGGGGCTCTGGACGTCGTCAAGCGAGTCGCTTAGAGCACAACCGCCGGGGGCCGAAGCCCCACTTCTTCAATCATCCTATGGACTACATGCGGCCTTTGCTGCGTGTCGTCCGGAGCTATGCCGGCTTGACTTAGGCCATTCGTTTCCGTCTCCGAGAATTCTAGCAATACTCTGTGGAATTCGAAAGACCCTCCCCGCACTGAGTCTGTTTCGATGGTGCCTCGACGTTCGTTGAGAGCGATTGAGGTACTCTGAAGCCACTCCCAGCGTCAACGGCCTCCGGATTCGTCGCTCTTCGGTAAGGTCGCGTCGCTGGCCATAAGCTCTCTGATAATGTCGCCTTCCTTCAGCAAGAGTTGTGGCTCCCTAGCATAGTCCTGTCTCAGCATCGCTCGCCAGTCCCTGTAGCGACGCGCTGTGTCGGCCTCCCGGTCGTAAACATAGATGTACACGTTCGTCGGTCTGTCGTGGAACCTGTAGCCGTGGCGGGCGAGGATAGCCTGATATTGAGATTCGAGAAGATTGCCCAGCTGAGTCGTCGTATATGGCGAGGCGATCAGGACGAATTGCTCGGCCTGGGTCTTAAGGGCCATATCTAGAGTCTTCTCGCCAAGAACCCGGTATGATGGCAGACGATGGGTAGAACTGGAGGAGCAGCCCGCAGCCAAGGCCACCATCAGCGTCGCACCCGCGAGAGGCTTAAGGCGATCAAAAAGGGTTGGTCCCGCCCCACAACACTCCAGCGGTGGCAAGCCATACCGCTCCACGCGATGGGGAAGCAGGCTCCCAAGGTCCTGGCAGCGGCTTGAAGAATCCATGTCCCTCAGAAGCCCTGTACACGAGAAATCCGCTGATCAGCCAAACCGGAAACATAAAAATGAGTGGAGTGGCTAGCCAAATCCTGAGGTCAGCATCCTCAACATCCCAGACAGCGCGGGAAAGCCCGATGTAGATAAGGAGGACTACAAAGTACCTTGCGATCAGTTCCCACTTCCGTTCAAGTACCAGACGCCACATGCCAATGACGAACGCGACAACACTCGCCAACACGATAAGACCGCTGCTATCCCGGTAGAGTATCACGTTGTCCGGGGCTAGAGCCCCTTAGCAGTATCAGGCTGCAGCAAAGCGGCTTCCTCGTCCGTAAGCCCATACAGCTGACTGATCATGCGATCTAGCAGCTTATCGAAGGCCTCCACTCGTCGGCGCAAGCCTTCGCGCTCGTTCGCAGTTCGTGCTTTCGACAGCCGCTGGTTCATCTCCAATAAATGAGTTACGTGCGAAGTGATCTTGTCGTGAATCTGCTTTTCTCTTGGATCTGCGAAGTCAATCCTAGGAACTGGAATGGAGAGAAGTGCCTCTTTTTTGATCTTCGGAAAGGTCTTCTTCTGGTCAAAATGCATCTGACGCCAAAACCACTGCACAACCGAGGAGCTAATCATCCCTAGAATAAAGGGGAGGGAATAGGGCGTGGAACGAGTAAAGTAAATGTTGTAGATCGTATTCAATGTCAGCAGCCCAGCGGGCAATATCGTGGCAATCGGCACCTGGCCAATTTGGCGAACCCCAATTCGCTCTTGCGCATAAACCTCAGGGT
>JBPCQV010000236.1:0-7468 GCA_050997725.1 Acidimicrobiia bacterium | reverse complement strand
TTCGCGGTGATCGAATCGATGATCATCGCCGCGGTTGCGACCGGTTGTGCCAAGGGATATATCTACGTCCGGGGCGAGTATCCGTTGGCGGCCTCCCGGCTTCGCCACGCTCTTCACCAGACGCGGCTGGCGGGGCATTTCGGACCGGAGTTCGACATCGAGATCATCCGCGGTCAGGGCGCCTACATCTGCGGGGAAGAGACCGCCCTTTTCAACTCGATCGAAGGTCTACGGGGCGAGCCGCGCCAAAAACCGCCGTTTCCTGCCCAGGCCGGGCTCTTTGGCCGGCCAACCGTTATCAACAACGTCGAGACTTTGATCAACGTCCCGGGGATCGTTCTCGAAGGTGGCGATGCCTTTGCTGTGATTGGCACGCGTGATTCGTCGGGCACCCGACTGTTCTGTCTTTCCGGCGACATCGACCGGCCGGGCACCTACGAGGTGGCGATGGGCGCCACCCTCGGCGAGTTGGTCGACCTTGCCGGTGGGTTTGTTGGAGAGACGCAGGCGATACTGCTTGGGGGCGCGGCGGGTGCCTTCGTCGACCTCGAGGTGCTGTCGATGCCTTTGACCTTTGAGGATGCCCGTAGTCGAGGAGTCTCGCTCGGGTCGGGAGTCGTGATGGCTTTCAACTCCAGCCGGGACATGCACGACATTGTCCGCCGCATCGCCCGCTTCTTTCGCGACGAGAGCTGCGGTCAGTGTGTTCCGTGCCGAGTTGGAACCGTCCGGGTCGAGGAAGCCCTGGCCCGTTCGCGAAGCACCCCGCTGGAGGCCGGTCTCATCGATGAGATCGACCGGGCGATGAAGGATGCATCGATTTGTGGCCTCGGGCACACCGCGGCTTCGGTAGTGCGGTCGGCGATCTCCTTGGGATTGATCTCATGATCTCGCTTACCATCGATGGCCAGACGGTCGATTCTCCCGCAGGGGCAACGCTCCTCGAGGCTTGTCGGTCGATAGGAAAGGATCAGCCGACCCTCTGCTATTTGGAAACGCTGGCCCCGGTCAATGTTTGCCGGGTGTGTGTGGTCGAGGTAGAGGGCAGCCGGACACTGGTGCCGTCCTGTTCACGCAAGGTGGAACCGGGGATGAAGGTGCAGACGGAATCTGAACGCGTGCGCCACTCGCGCAAGATGGTATTCGAGTTCCTTGCTTCCTCGGTCGATCGGAGCTTGGTCGATGATGCGGTGCAGGAGTGGATGACCCAATACCAGGTGGACCCGGGGCGCTTCGGTGACCTCGCCCAGCCCGTCGACGACCGCGATGAGCGCCACGCCGGACATCATCACGAGAACACCGGGGCCGATGCCGAGACTGTCTTTCAACCGGTCAAAGTGGACAACTCGCTTTATGTCCGCGACTACTCGCGCTGCATCCTTTGCTACAAGTGTGTCGAAGCTTGCGGCGACGATGCCCAGAACACCTTTGCCATCGCCGTCGCTGGAAGAGGCTTCGACGCCCGCATCTCTACCGAGTTCGACGTCGCGCTTCCGGAAGGAGCCTGTGTCTTTTGCGGGAACTGCATCGGGGTCTGCCCGACCGGGGCCCTCATGTTTCGCTCGGAGCATGAACTACGCGCTTCAGACCTCTGGCACGAAGAGAAGCAAACAGTGACGCGCACCGTGTGCTCCTATTGCGGTGTCGGCTGCAACCTCGAGCTTCACGTCCAGGACAACCGCATCGTCAAGGTCACTTCGCCGATTGACCACTCGGTCACTAGCGGCCATCTCTGTATCAAAGGCCGCTTCGGCTACGAATACGTCCAGCAACTGGGCGACCTGGCGACAACGCCCATCGATGACGTCCTCCGCCGCGCCCGCGAGGCCGGATCGGATTAGTAGGGCTTGATCAGCTCGCCGAGCATCTCGATCCGCTCGGTCACTTCGGCGGCGGTTTTTTGGGGGAGGTTGAAGACGATTCGGTCGACCCCCAGCTCAATCAGCGACTCGATGTTCTCGGCCGTCGACTTCGTGCCGTAAGCGGTGATAGTGAACGCCTCCGGGTCGCGACCGGCCGCTGCCACTGCCTGTTTGACCTCGACAACCTTGCCGGCGATGTCGTGCCGGGTAGCTAGTGGCATCCAGCCGTCGCAAAACTCCACCATGTCGGCGAGCGTCTTCGGACCGGCCTCGCCGCCGAGAATGATCGGTGGATGAGGCCGTTGGATCGGCTTCGGCCAAGCCCATGACGCTTCCAATTTGAGAAGCTCGCCGGCGAAGGACGCTTCCTCCTTGGACCACAGCTCCTTCATCAGAAGGATCGACTCGCGAACCAGCGCCCGCCGTTCCGAGTAGTCGACGCCGTGGCTGGCAAGCTCCTCTTTGTTCCAGCCGTAGCCGATCCCGAAGAGCATCCTTCCTCCCGACAAAAAGTCGACGCTGGCGACCTCTTTGGCCAGCCAGATCGGGTCGCGTTGGGCGACGAGGGTGATACCTGTCCCGAGCTTGATCTGTTTGGTGACCGCGGCGGCAGCGGCCAGGGCGACGAAGGCGTCGAGGGTTCGCCAATACCAGTCGGGGAGGGGATTGGCCCCTTTGACCCCACCCCACGGCGTCCCCCGTGACACCGGGATGTGGGAATGCTCGGGAAACCAGATCGACTCGAATCCGGCCGCCTCGGCCTGACGTGCAGCATCGATCGGCCCGAGCGTCTGATCGGTGGGGAAGATGAAGACCCCGAAATCCATTGGCTACCTCCGTTCGGTGTGCAGTATGCCGCGGGTACATTCGCCCTAAGCAACCACGAGCGGGCAGTTCCCGATGATCGAAGGGCCGTGCCACGCAAATTCGGCAGGTGAGGAACGCCTAAATCGTTCTTTGGCACCAGCGCGCCGGGAACCGCTTCGCTGGCGCCGAATTAGCGAAACAGCGTTCCTGTGGTGCCAAATTTGCCGACGACCCAAACGCAACGCAGAATTTTGAACAGCGACCAACTCGCTCCGAGCTAAGTCGGTCGGTCGCGCACTAACCGGCTTGGGACTGCTTTCCGGCTTCGAGCGGGAGCACTCCGATGAGCTGGCCACAGGAGCCACAACGAACCGTGCGGAAGCCGGGACCGGCCGAGACGACTAGCTCCTCGTCGGGATGGCGACACTGAGCCATCGCCTCGCCCCGGCCCGAGAGCGGCCGCTCGACGATCTCCGGATCAACCTCTAACAGCTCGGCAACCTTGTGCACGGTTGCCTGAAGATCCACCCCCATTCGCTGCAGGGCCTGTGGGGCCACCCCTTCGCCCTCGCGAATCAGGCCCAGGAGAATGTGCTCGGTACCGATGTAATTGTGTCTGAGGTCGATCGCTTCGCGCAGCGCAGACTCGAGAACCTGCTTGGAGCGTGGCGTGAAGAGAATGTGACTCGGCAGCGATTCCGTTCCTTTCCCAATCATTTCGGCGATGATTTCTCGTGTGCCCGCAAGGTCGACGCCCTGCGCGGTTATGGCTTGGGCGGCGATCCCTTCACCTTCGCTGAGCAAGCCAAGGAGGATGTGCTCGGTCCCGATGTACGCATGACCGAGGCCGCGCGCCTCCTCTTGGGCCAGCACCACCACCCGACGGGCGCGATCCGTGAACCGCTCGAACACCACCCAACGGTAATGCGCACTAACTGGCTTGGGACTTGCCCCCAGCTTCGAGCGGGAGCACCCCGATGAGCTTGCCACAGGAGCCACAACGAACCGAACGGAAGCCGGGACCGGTAGAGACGACTAGCTCCTCGTCGGGATGGCGACACGGAGCCTTCGACGAGCCACGGCCGCCCTGAAGCGGCAGTTGGACCCTTTGGGGGTCGACCTTCAACAGCTCGGCGACCGTACGTGTGGTGGAGCCAAGGTCAACCCCTAGTTTCATCAGGACCTGGGCCGCCACGCCCTCTCCTTCGCGGATCAGACCCAGAAGGATGTGCTCGGAGCCGATGTAGGTGTGGCCAAGCTGGAGTGACTCACGCAAGGAGTACTCGAGAATCTTCTTCGCCCGCGGCGTGAATGGAATGTGGCCGGAGGGTGCGCTGGCGCCGCGTCCGATGATTTCGACAATCTGCTCTCGGACGCTGATTAGGTCGACCCCTTGGGCCACGAGTGCCTGGCCACCGATTCCTTCCGTCTCATTGAGGAGGCCGAGAAGGATGTGCTCAGTCCCGATGTAAGAGTGCATGAGGAGGCGAGCTTCTTCTTGGGCTAGCACCACTACCCGGCGGGCACGATCGGTGAATCGTTCGAACACGGGCCATTACGCTAATCCAGCAACGGGATCAGGTTTGCGGGAGCACACCGACCAGCGTGTCGCAATCCGCGCAGCGGACGATGCGGAAGCCCTGCCCGGCACTGACTACCAGCTCGCCGTCGGGGTGGTCGCACTGCGAGCGCTTGGCCGCCCGCCATCCGCGCGGACGGTCAACGACACGCGGGTCGATGTTCATCTGCTCGGCGAGGGTGCTCCTGATGGCTGGAAGGTCGGCCCCCAGCCGGACCAGGATCTGGAAGGCCATGCCTTCATTCTCTCGCAAGAGGGCGAGGAGGAGGTTCGGCCCCGATGTACCGATGGCCGACCTGGATCGCCTCGCGCAAGCTGTACTCCATGACCTTCTTGGCGCGCCGCGTAAACGGAATATGGCTCTGCGGCGTTTCGCTCCCACGGCCGATGATGGTCTCGACCGCTTCCCGGGCCTTTGGCAAATCAAGGCTGTGAGCGAGAAACGCCCGGGCGACGACCCCTTCGTTTTCGTTGAGAAGGGCAAGCAGGAGATGCTCGGAGCCGATATACGAATGGTCGAGTAACCGGGCCTCCTCCTGAGCTAGCACGACAACTCGGCGGGCCTGTTCGGTGAGCCGTTCGAGCATCTCACCACGCTACCGCGCCACAATCGGAACCAATGCTGAGCCTTCGCGCCGCCCTCGCCCACGGGCCGATCCCTTTCGAACGATTCATGGAGATTGCGCTCTACGGCGAGGGAGGATTCTTCTGCGGCAACGCGATCCGCTCGGTGCGCGACGGCGATTTTCTCACCAGCCCCGAGGTCAGCCCGCTGTTCGGGACAGCGCTGGCCGAATTCGTACGCCAGGACCACAGGCGTCTCGGGGAACCGTTTCAACTGGTCGACGTCGGCGCCGGATCGGGCTCACTCTTGCGTTCGCTGCTTGCCGCGTACCCCGTCGAGGCGTGGGCCGTCGAGGTCTCCCCGCCGGCGCGCGACAGCCTCGCTCGCCTTCTCCCGACGGGCCGGGTGGTGACCTCACTGGCCGAGCTGCCATCTCCTCTTCGGGGGGTGGTCATCGCCAACGAGCTAATCGACAACCTGCCGATGGCGCTTGCCCAGAAGCAGGGTGGTGGGTGGAGGGAGCGTTGGGTCGGGCTCGAAGGCGACGCGTTTGTGATGGTCGACGCCGATCCTCGTCCGGAGGTGCTCGATTGGCTTAAACGCTTCGCCGGGCCGGTCGCCGAAGGGGGATGGGTCGAAGTTCAGAGGCAGGCGCAGACGTGGTTGTCCGCACTGTTGAGACGCCTGATCGAGGGGTCGGTGGTGATAGTCGATTACGGTGACCTGGACGAGAACCTGTCACATCGGCGAGAGACGGGCACGCTTCGAACGTATCGTAGTCACCACCTCGGGCCCGATCCGCTGCTCGAGCCGGGCACGACTGATATCACCGCCGACGTCAATTTCACGGCGCTCATCGCGACGGCCGAGGCGTCCGGCTGGACCACCGAACTCGATCGCCAGGACGACTTTCTTCGCAAATACGGTCTCGGCGAGCGCCTCGCTGAGCTTCGTAGCCGGGAAATGATGGCAGTCGACGCCACGGAAAAGCTGAAGCTGCGAAGCGAGCGCATTGGCGGAGAAACCTTGCTTCACGAGCGCGGCCTGGGCGACTTTCGAGTGCTGGTGATTCGAAAGGGTCGATAAGCGGCAGCGATTTCTAGAATTGACCCAGCTATGAGCAACAACCTGAAAACCGTCGGCCTCCTCAGTCTGATGACCGCCCTGGTCTTCTGGCTGGGTTACTACTTCGGGGGACAAGGAGGTCTTTGGATCGGAGTAATCCTCGCGTTCGGGCTCAACTTTGTCGCCTACTTCTTCTCCGACAAGATGGCTCTGGCCGCTTCCCGGGCCAAGCCGGTCAACGAAACCGAGCTCCCCGAGGTCTACTCGATCGTCCGCAACCTCACCACCGCCACCGGCTTGCCGATGCCGCGGCTCTTCATCATCGATTCTCAACAGCCCAATGCTTTTGCCACTGGTCGCAATCCGTCGCACGCCGCGGTGGCGGTGACCACGGGCATCCTCCAGCTGATGAATCGAGAGGAGCTTGAGGGCGTGCTCGCCCACGAGCTGTCGCACGTCCAGAACCGTGACATCCTCATCAGTTCGGTGGCGGCGATGCTGGCGGCGGCGCTCTCGATCTTCGGTCGGATGGCGCTCTTCATGGGCGGCGGCCGCGACGATCGCAACAATCCACTGGCGGGCATCGCCACGTTGCTTTCGCTCGTCCTTGCCCCGATCGCAGCCATGATCATTCGGATGGCGATCTCTCGTTCCCGTGAGTTCCAAGCCGATCGCAGCGGGGCCGAGATCACCGGCCAGCCGATGAAGCTGGCCTCGGCTCTGGCCAAGCTCGAGGCGGGGACGTCGCAGGTGGCGATGAACGTCAACCCGGCAGTCAGCCAACTGTTTATCGCCGACCCTCTGCATGCATTCAAAGGTCGGCGCGGCGGCGGGATGATGAGCTTGTTCTCAACTCATCCGGCGGTCCCCGATCGGATCGCCCGTTTGCAAGCGATGGCGAACCAGTCCTGACCTTCGAACTCAGTCGGGACATTTCCATTGCGTTGCCACTGCTGGTTTCGGCGCTCGTAGTCGGCTGGGCTGCCTGGTTTGGGATGGCCGTACTCGACTCTGGTCCGGAATGGGCAATCCGTCACCTGCGCGTGGCTTTGCCGATCTTGGGAGCGGTAGCGGTCGTCGCTCTTGTCGCCCTCGCCTGGGTCCGACCCCTCTGGGCACCGATCGGAATTGCTTACCCCGCACTCGTCGGTCTCGTTCTCGGCGTCGGTCGCAGCCGGCAGATGATGCGTGTTCAACAGACGGGAGGCTTTGGCGAGATCGATTCGGCGATGAAGGGTCGGCTGTTCGACCGCTACCGGCGGGGGCTCTTGGTCACCGCAGTCTTGACCGGCGTCATGGGTGCGCTCATCGTCGGCGCCGGTTTCTGGCAGGGCACGATCCTGGTGGCCCTAGGTTTGTTGATGCTATTGGTGCGTCAGCGAGCCAAAGCCTCGGCGTAGCCTTCGGTCACTTCCTTCTTGTGGGCGGCGAACGCCCCTAGGACCTCAGCCTTCTCCGCTGCTGGCACCTTGAAAGAGTCGAGGGTTCGCCCAAGCTCGGCTGCGACTTCGTCGAACTCCTCGGGCGAGATGTGAAATTCGCGATGAGCCTCCTCCAGGCCGAGGGCGGTGCTGCTTGGTTCCGTGGGCA
>JBPCQV010000177.1:0-7760 GCA_050997725.1 Acidimicrobiia bacterium | reverse complement strand
GTCTCCTAGTGATCGATCTCCTCACCGACTTCATCGGTGAGCTGCGCGCAGCCGGCATCCCGGTGTCGATGGTCGAAGCGATTGATGCCATGGAGGCGGTCAAACACATCAATCTCGGGGAGCGAGCAGCTTTGAAAGCCGCTTTGGGGGCGACGTTGGTAAAGAACGCCCGTCATTACGAGGCCTTCGATGTCGCCTTCGAAGTTTTCTTTGCCCACCATCGCCTCGCTGGTAGCGACGAATCCCCTGTTAGCCGGTCGACCAATGGTTCTTCGTCCGAGGCTGGTGGGGGCGGCGGCGAGGCGGATCTCGACGCCCTGGTGGAGTCGCTGTTCCAAGCGCTCTTGCAGGGCGACCTCGCTTCGATGGAGGCTGCCGCCCGCCGCGCGGTCACGGAATTCGCCGGGATCGAGCCTGGGCGCCCAGTCGGCGGCACCTATTACCTCTATCGGACCCTGCGCCGCCTCGACCTCGACGCGTTGCGCGACCGTTTGCTGGAGGCAGTCCTGGCTGACGTCGACCCGGCCGATGCCCTGGACCAGCGACTGGCCCGCGAAGACGTCGAGTCGATGATCGCCCGCTTGCGAAAGGAGATCCAGGACGAGATCCGGCGAAGGCTGGTGGCGGACCGGGGGCGGCTGTCGGTGGCGAGAACTCTCCGTCAGCCTTTGGTTGAGGATCTCAACCTCATGCACGCCACTCGTTCGGATCTCGAGGACATCGAGGACGTGATCGAGCCCTTGACGCGCAAGCTGGCCGCGCGCATGGCTCGACGGCGTCGGCTCCTGCGCAGTGGCCGGCTCGACTTTCGTCGCACAGTGCGAAAATCCCTTGCGTCGGGTGGGGTGCCCCTTGACCCGGTGTTTCGTAAGTCCCGCCCCCACCGGCCCGAGGTCTTCCTGCTCTGCGACATTTCGGGGTCGATGGCCACCTTCGCTCGATTCACCCTTCAGTTCACTTATGCGATGGCTTCCCATTTCTCGCGACTGCGATCTTTTGTTTTCATCGACACGGTTGACGAGGTGACTCGATACTTCGGGCCCGGCATCGACTTTGGAGACGCGATTGGAAAGATCGCGACCGAAGCCGAGGCGGTGTGGCTCGACGGACATTCGGATTACGGCAACTCCTTAGCCCGTTTTCAGGAACGGTATGGCGGCGAGATCACCCCTCGTACAACCCTCATTGTCACCGGCGACGCTCGCAACAATTATCGGCCCGGAAAGCCCGAGGTGCTGGCGGAGATCCGCTCGCAGGCGCGGGCGCTGTACTGGCTCAATCCCGAGCCGCGGTCATATTGGGACAGTGGCGATTCGATCATGGGCAAGTACGAGAGTGCCTGCGACGGCGTCTTCGAGGTGAGGACATTGCGCCAGCTCGAGCATTTTGTTGAACAACTTTCGCTCCCCGGTCATCTCACCGGAACCCGGCAAGGGACCCCTCAACCCAAAGCCAACTTCGGCCGATAGTGTCGGAGTACGACTCCTACGGCATAAGGAAGAAGTGGGTCACAGAATTCTCGTAGTTGAAGATTCAGCGGTCATTCGGCGGCTCATCGAGGTGTGTCTGCGAGCTGGCGACGTCGAGATCATCACCCGCGAGGACGGCCCCGGCGGGCTCGAAGCGGTTACGAGTGAATCCCCGGATTTGGTTGTGCTCGACATCGGTTTGCCGGGCATGGATGGCTGGCAGGTTCTCGACGTGATCAGATCACAACCCGCTACTCGCCAACTCCCGGTGGTCGTTCTCACTGCCCACGCCGAGGAGGAGTCTCGCCGCCGGGCCGATGAAGGAGGGGCCGACGCCTTCATCACCAAACCGTTCCAGCCCAACGACTTCCGCGAGACGGTCCTCGACCTCATCCGATAGGCCTTCTTGCGAACCCTGGGTTCGCCAGCGTTCTACAACAGTGATACCAACCCAGAGAATGGGCAAAGCCGTTAGACCTCGACCATCACTTCAGCTAGAGGCTTTCGTTGCAAGTCCGGGACGACACAGTCGGCCGCCGGATATCCGATCGGGAAGAGGCAGAACGGACGTTCATTGTCCGGCCTCCCCAGCAGCTTGGTCAGGAGAACCATCGGGCTCGGGGTATGGGTAAGCGTGGCGAGGCCCATGTGGTGAATCGCGGCGATGAAGAGCCCAGCGGCGATCCCGACGCTCTTTTCACGTAGTAGTTGTGGCGAAACGACCCGTCGGAGAAATAGCCATGCCGCTCTTCGAAAAGGACGACAGCCAGGGCACCGTTCCAAGTAAGGCTTGTCGGAATCGGTCCCCAGGGGTACCAGCGCCTCCCGCCAGTGGGCAGGCATGCGACCGCCCTCATAGTTTATTCGCTCTTCTTCTTCGGCCACCAACCTGACCTGTCGTTTGACTTCCGGATTGCCGGTCACGACGAATCGCCAAGGTTGGCGGTGGGCGCCGGACGGCGCAGTCGACGCCGTCATGATCGCCAGCTCGACCAGCTCCCTCGGCACGGGGTCGCCCGAGAACATGCGCACGGAGCGGCGTCGATCCAGCTCGTCATGGAACGCCCGCGCCCGCTCAAGCATGGCTCCTTCGGTAAGTCGCGCCGCTCGGTAGCGGATGGTGGCGATGGTCATGGGACTCAGGTATAGCCACCGGGCTACTTGCGTTTACCCTCCGAGGCGTGAATAACCTCGTTCCTTCCATGCTCGGCGCGCCGGTGCAGCGGGCCGAAGACCCCGCCTTGATCACCGGTCAGGCGATTTTCACGGCTGACGTCACTCCGGCGGGAACCCTTCACCTTGCGGTCCTCCGATCTCCGTTCGCCCACGCTCGTGTCAACGGAATCGATGCCGACGCGGCGGCCACGGCACCCGGGGTATGGGCGGTCTACACCGGCAAGGACGTCGCCGAACTCGAAGTCCCTCCTGAGCCCAATCGGAAGCGAAACATCCCCCGGCGCTACGCCCTCGCCCAGGACCGAGTGCTGATGCCGGGCGACCCGGTGGCGGCGGTGGTAGCCGACACGGCGCTCGCGGCGGCCGACGCTCTTGAGCTGATCGACGTCGACTACGACCCGCTACCGATTGTCGGCGACATCGGCGAGGCCGTCGCAGCACCTCCGATCCACGCCGATCAGGAATCCAACGTCGCCTATGAACGCGCCAAAGGGGACTGGGACCTGATTGCAGCTATGGAAGGTGTGGTGGTCGAAGGGACGATCGATCACCCGCGGGTGGCGCCCGCCCCAATGGAAGGAAGGGTGGCACTTTCGATATGGAACGACGGACGGCTCACCGTCCACATGAACAGCCAAGCTCCTCACCTCATCGGAGAAGAGTTGGCTCGCTGTCTCGATCTGCCGGTTAATGCCGTGCGAGTCATCACCGGATTCGTGGGCGGAGCGTTCGGGGCCAAGTTCGACCTCGCCGAGGAAGAAATGCTGACTGCCTTTGCGGCCCGTCGTTTGGGGCGGCCGGTGAAATGGGTCGAGGGTCGGCGCGAGCATCTGCTCACTACCGGCCACGGCCGCTCTATGACGAGCCGCTACCGACTCGTCGCCGACCCCGACGGTCGAATCAAAGGCTACTTGGCCGATTGGCTGGTGGACCTTGGTTGCCGGGCACGGTATGTCGACTTCATGACGATCACTCCTCGCATGGGCACCGGAAACTACGAAATCGGGAGTTACGCCTGGCGGATGCGGGGGATCTGGACCAACCGCAGTCCCCGCGGCATCTACCGCGGCGCCGGCCGGCCGGAGGCGACCCTCACCATCGAGCGCGCCCTCGATCATCTCGCTTCGGTCCTCGAGATGGACCCGGCTGAGATACGCAAGGTGAACTTTGTCCGGCCTGACCAGTTCCCCTACAAGAGCGGTGGCGGGTACGTCTATGACACCGGCGACTATGAGGCCAACCTCGACGCTCTTCTCAAAACAGTCGACTACGAGACCTTACGCGCCGAGCAAGAAGAAGCCCGGGCCGCGGGCCTGCTGGTCGGGATCGGGATCGCTTCCTACGTCGAGGTTTGCGGGTTCGAGGATTGGGGGGCGGCTCGGGTCGTTGTTGCCAACGATGGGTCGGTGACCGTCCAGGTCGAGACCCTCGATCAAGGTCAGGGCCACCGCACCGCGTTCGCCCAAATCGTGGCGGCGCGACTCGGTTTGGCGGTTTCAATGGTCCGGGTCGAACAAGGTGACACGTCGTCGGCCCCTTCCGGCCACGGCACGTCGGGATCGCGCTCGGTCGCCCAAGGCGGCTCGTCAGCGCAAGCAGCCGCCTCCAAGGTCGCGGCCAAAGCCCAGCGAATCGCGGGTCATCTGCTCGAAGCCTCGCCGGCGGACATCGAACTAGCCAACGGGCGGGCCAATGTGAGAGGGACCGACGTGTCGATCACCTGGCAAGAGATCGCCCTGGCGGCGTACGAGGGAAAGGTGCCCGACGGTGACGAACCCGGCCTCGAAGAAGAGGTGCGGCTCCGCTCCGGCGGCATGAACTTTCCGTTCGGAACTCATCTCGCCGTGGTCGAAATCGATCGGGAGACAGGGGCAGTCCGTCTGCAGAGGATGGTGGCCGTGGACGATGCCGGGTTCATCGTTAACCCGATGCTCGCCGAGGGTCAGCGGCATGGCGGTTTGGCGCAAGGCGTCGGCCAGGCCCTGTGGGAGGCGGTTCGCTATGACGAGAGTGGAAATCTCACGACCGCGACTTTCGTCGATTATTTGATTCCGTCGGCGACGGGACTTCCGCTGTTCGAGCTCGCGGAAACCGAAACGCCGACGCCGACCAATCCGCTCGGCGCCAAAGGCATTGGCGAAGCGGGTGCAATCGGATCGACCCCGGCAGTCTTGAATGCCGTTTGCGACGCGCTCTCGCGTCAAGACTTACAGATCCCGCTCACTCCTGAGCAGATCTGGCGACGCCTGAACTAGAGGATTTGCGCTAGAGGTTGTAGTTGGCGGCTTCGGGCTCGACCATGCCGAGCTTGCGGCGGATTGCTTGCCGGCGCCGCGCTCCCGCCTCGCCACTGAACAGGCGGGCGAATAGGGCTCCGATCACCATTCCCCCGAGCAAGCCCTGCCAGGTCCGCATGCGGGCGCGGCCGGCGGGCACCAGGTTGAGCTTGGCGAGGGTGGTCTCGGACAGGTTCCCAACCCGGGCCGCGAGGTTGTCGCCGACACGGTCGCCGATCTCGCGTGATTCCGATCCGATCCGATCAATCAAGCTGTCGGCCGTGTCCCGGACTTTCTCGGCCAGCGGGGTGACAATTTGGGCGGCGAAGTCCGCTCCGTCCTCAAGGGTATCTCTGAATCTCATGCCGGTTGCAATACCCATCCTTTCTGTGGTTGAAACGGCTCCGCCGAGGGCCTGCTCGATAGACTCGCCAAGGTGAGCTTCATTATCAGGGTGCTGGTCAATGCCGCCGCGCTGTGGGTGGCGGCGCAGATTGTCCCTGGCATCGATCTCACCGCCGACGTCTGGCAGATCCTGTTGATCGCTCTTGTCTTCGGGCTCGTCAACGCCGTCATCAAGCCGATCCTCAAGGTCCTTTCGCTGCCGGTCCTGATCATCACACTCGGCCTCTTCGCCATAGTCATCAACATGGCCCTCCTGGCGCTGACGGCAGGGTTGATGGACGGTTTGACCGTAGACGGGGTCTTGGCCGCCTTCTTGGGCGCTCTGGTGATATCCGTTGTCAGCGCCGTCCTCAACATGGTGACTCCCGACTAGGTAGCCGGCGGGTCGGGGAGCTCGCCGAGCCGCTCGATGAGATCGACCACCCGGTTGGAATAACCCCACTCGTTGTCATACCAGGACAGCACCTTGACCAGGTTGCCTCCGAGTACCTGGGTCCCGCCGGCATCGAAGATCGAGCTGTGGGGATTGCCAATGATGTCGGTGGAAACGATGGGATCCTCGGTGTATTGGAGGACGCCCGAGAGCGCCCCCTCGGCCGCGGCCTTGACTGCCGCATTCACCTCTTCGACCGATACGTCTCGTTCGAGCTCGACGACCAAATCGACCGTTGAGCCGTCGGGCACCGGCACCCTCATCGCCATGCCATGGAGGAGTCCATCGAGCTTGGGGTAAACCTTGCCGACGGCTTTGGCCGCACCGGTGGTGGTGGGGATGATGTTCTCGGTGGCCGCTCGCGAACGACGGAAGTCCTTATGGGGGACGTCGGCGAGTCGCTGATCGTTGGTGTAGGCATGGACCGTCGTCATCAGGCCCCGCTTCACCCCAAACGCCTCGTCGAGCACTTTCGCCAGCGGTGCCAAGCAATTGGTGGTACAGGAGGCGTTGGAGACGATCACATCGTCAGCCGAAAGGCGATCGTCGTTGACGCCGAGGACAACGGTCTCGTCGATCTCGTCGTCGGCCGGGACCGTGAGGATGACGCGTTTGGCGCCAGCATCGACGTGCTTCTGCAGCGTCTCTCGAGTTCGGAAGATGCCGGTCGACTCGACCACGACGTCGATGTCGAGCTCCTTCCAAGGGAGGGCAGCCGGGTCCTTCACATAGAGCATGCGCACCTCGTGCTTGCCGACCGTCATGACACCATCGCTTATCGTCACCTCTTGCTCAAAAGGTCCCATGACCGAGTCGTAGGAGAGCAGGTAGGCGAGGACATCGTCGTCGGCCAGGTCGTTGATCGCCACCACCTCGATGGGAGTGTCCTTTCGTTCGGCGATGATCCGAAAGACTGCCCGGCCGATCCGCCCGAAACCGTTGATCGCGACCTTCACTTCTTGCCTCCGTCCAGATTGGCGCTCATGACCTCGAGCACTTCCACAATTCGGGCCGAATAGCCCCAGCCGTTGTTGAACCAGGTGATGGTCTTCACCATGGTCTCCGCCATGACGATCGTGCTCAAACTGTCAAAGATTCCGGAATACGGGGACTCCCTCACGTCGGACGAAACGATGGGGTCGGCGGTGAACTCGATGATGTCCTTGAACCGTCCCGAACAGGCGGCGGCGACCGCGGCGTTGACGGCCTCTTTGCTCGTGGGCTGGCGAACGACCGCGGTGAGATCGATCGTCGATCCATCAGCCACCGGCACGTTCAACGCCATCGCCGACATCTTGCCGGCGAGCTCGGGCATCACCTGAGCGAGGATCTCGGGGGAGTTGGTCTCTGCCGGGATGATGTTCTCCGCCGCCGCCCGTGAAGTGCGGAAGCCGGTGCCAGGAACATCGGCCAAACGTTGATCATTGGTCATCGCGTGCACGGTGGTGAAGAAAGCTCGCTCGACCCCAAGCGCATTGTCGAGGATTCGCAGGATCGGCGCCACCGCGTTTGAAGTGTTGGAGCCGAGCGCCACGACTTCGGCGCCGCGGTCGATGACAGAATCGTTGATTCCGCGCAAAACCACGGGGATGTCACCCGGTTGTTCGGGCGTCGAGGCGAGCACCACTCGCTCCGCCCCCGCTACGAGATGGCCTTTCGCCGCCTCCATGGTCCGGTACTTGCTGGTTGCATCGACGACGAGGTCGATGCCCATCGATCCCCAATCGGCGTCGCCAGGGGCGGCCGCGTTGAGAAAGGCGATCGACTTATCGTCGATCCGGAGCGTCCCGTTGTCGTATGACAAGGGGCGCGGGAATCGGCCATAGATCGAGTCGTACTTGAGCAAGTAGGTCAAACCGGCCGGGTCGTCGATGTCGGCAATCGCAGCCACCTCGAGCGACGGATGATCGAGCAAAAGCCGGAAAACGTTGCGTCCGATCCGGCCGAACCCCATCAAGCCGATTCGTTTCAAGACATTCCTCCTATGGAAGGCAGCAAGGG
>JBPCQV010000112.1:0-7067 GCA_050997725.1 Acidimicrobiia bacterium | reverse complement strand
GCTCTCAATGGCGGCAACCGGATCGAGACCTACCGAAGCGCCCCCGACCTTGATGCCTTGCGCCAAGAAGCTGTCAAGAAGGGCCGCAAGATGCGCTACCAAGACGTGATCGAGTGGTGGCGCGGGGGTCGAGCGAAGGTGGTGGAACCGTTGTCTCACATGGATTCGGAGAAGCGGATCGAGTGGATCGCCGGAGCTATGTCGGCTCGCACTTTTGCCACGATGCGAATGATGGAGAACTGGGCCCACGGCCTCGACATCTACGCCGCGATGAAGTCGCCGATCGAAGACACGCCGCGGATTCGTCACATCTGCTTCCTCGGTTGGAAGACTCTCCCCTACGCCTTCAAGACCGCCGACATGGATTACTCGCCGGTGCGAGTCGAAGTCATGGGGCCGGGGTATGCCAAATGGGTGTATGGCCCGGCGGACACCGATCAGGTGATCAAAGGCCCGGCGGGCGAGTGGGCGCGTTTGGCCGTGCATCGCATCAAGCGCAAGGATGCCAAGAACCTCAAGGCCACCGGCGAGGTCGCCGAAACCGCGCTCGAAGTAGTACGCGCTTACCTATGACCCTGCCATCCCTCATAGGGATGGTTCATCTCGGCCCCCTCCCTGGCTCACCAAGATTCGACGACAACCTCGATCGCGTAATAGCGCGAGCAACCTCTGACGCGATCATGTTGAAGGGTGCCGGCTTCGATGCGTTGCTGATTGAAAACTTCGGTGACGCGCCCTTCTTTGCGGGAACCGTTCCCCCCGTCACCGTCGCCGCGGTCACGCGGGCTGCCCATTCGGTCATCGACGCCACCGGTTGCTCGCTTGGGATCAACGTCCTTCGCAATGACGGAATTGCCGCGCTGGCGATCGCCTCTGCCACCGGCGCCGCGTTCATCAGGGTCAACGTCTTGTCTGGGCTCATGTTCACCGACCAGGGCCCGATCACCGGCCAAGCCGCGAAGATCGCCCGCCGCCGCCGCGAGTGGTGCCCAGACGTCATGATCATGGCGGATGTGATGGTCAAGCATTCGTCACCCCCTCCCAGGCTCACTCTGGAACAGGCTGGGGTCGACACCTCCGAACGGGGCGGTGCCGACGCGCTGATCGTCTCAGGGCCGGGGACGGGTGTCGCCCCCGACCCGAATGAAGGACGCCGGCTGCGCAAAGCGCTTCCCGAGGCACTGATCTACGTGGGGTCAGGAGCGACGGTTGCCAACGTCGCCGAGCTCGCCACCTTCGCCAATGGGGTCATCGTCGGCTCGGCGCTGAAAGTCGAAAGCCTCGCCCAAAACCCAGTCGATCCCTCCTCCGCGCGGGCATTTCGTCAGGCTGCCGCCGGTGTTGGTTGGTGACGCTCGTCGATCTATCGGTCGAGGAGAAAGTGGCGTTGCTGGTCTTGAATGACCCCGGCACCCGCAACGCCCTCACCGGGTCGGAGATGCTCGACTCGATCACCGACGCGGTCCGGTCGGCGGAGGGAGAAGCCCAAGCGATGGTGGTCACTGGGGCGGGTTCGGCGTTCTCTGCCGGAGGCAACATCAAAGACATGGCCTCTGCCAGCGGGCTCTTCGGAGGCACTCCGGAAGAGATCCTCGAAGGCTATCGCTCGAGCATCCAACGCCTGACGAGGACAATGGCCGGCACCGATCTGGTCACTGTTGCGGCAGTCAACGGTCCCGCCGTCGGAGCCGGGTTTGACCTCGCTCTTGGTTGTTACTTGCGCGTCGGCTCGCCGTCGGCACGGTTCTCACACTCCTTCGTCGATCTCGGCATCATCCCCGGCGATGGCGGGCTTTGGCTGTTGGCCCACCAGCTCGGCTGGCAGCGCGCCGCCGAGCTTTCGTTCACCGGCCGGGTGGTCGGGGCTGAGGAAGCTGTCGAGCTCGGAATCCTGCTCGAAGTCACAGAGAAGGTCGTGGCGCGAGCGAGAGAGCTGGCAACGGAGATCGCCCGCAAGCCTGCCCACTCGATCCGACTCACCAAGCGGCTGATGCGCCAGACGCGCACGATGGACCTCGACGGATTCCTCGAGTACTCGGCCGCCTTGCAAGCAGTCAGCCATCACACCGATGCCCATCGGCAGGCGGTGCAGGGTTATCTCGAACGACTCCAGACCCGCTCCTTGGACTGACCGCTCTGCACGCAAGACATCGAACGACGATGAATGTTTCAGGGTTGGGTGCGGAACTACCTGGGGAGTCAGGCCAGAGCGGCATTCAAATTCGTCCCCTGGCGAACGCCTAAAACGTAATCTGTCCTGTGGCGAACGAGTACCGATCGCCACAGGACGAATTAGCCAGAACCCGTTCGCCTGAGGACAAATTACGGTGCGAAGAAGGTGGCAATCCGTTTCCTAGTCGATCGGTCCCCCCGCCAGGACCAAGCAACCCTTATGGGCCGGTCACCGAAAGGGATGACTAGTCACCGTGAGTGGTGATACCATAGACCCATAGCTCGCGGTTGGTTGCTGGTGCAACCTTTCCGACCTCGGACAGTGAGTGTCCATTCGTGGGGAGAGATGCTTTGGACGAAAGTTTGATTAGAGCGATGAAGGGGGTGGTCGACGACCTCTACGGGCACGTGCACCGCGTGGCCGACTTGGCGATCACGATCGGCAACAAGATGTGTCTCGACCCGGCGGACGTGAAACGACTTTCCCTGGTTGGAATCCTGCACGACGTCGGCAAGATCCACATTGATCCAGCAGTGTTGGCCAAACCGGGACCGCTCGACGACATGGAGCGCGACCACATGCGCCGCCACCCCGAGATCGGTTACGCGATGATCGCCCAGAAATTTGATCGCCGAGTGGCCGAGGCGATCCTCTATCACCACGAGCGCTGGGACGGCTTCGGTTATCCGTTTGGGCTCGCCGGCGAGAAGATCCCTTTGTTGAGCCGGATTGTCCTCGTCGCCGATGCCTTCGACGCCATCACCAGCAACCGGGCCTATCAAGCGGCCTTGCCTGTCGACTATGGGATCAATGAGATCGTGGTCAACTCCGGGACCCAGTTCGACCCCTCTGTGGCCGAGGTTTTCTTGGCCATCGCCACGCGAGGCGACCTGCCCGCGAAGACAGCTCCGACTACGAAAGATGTCCTAGCCCCGACCTAGGGTTGGGGCGTGGAACAAATCTTCCAACCCGCCACCGCGGCGTGGTTCAAAGCCTCCTTCCCGGCACCCACCGCCGCCCAAGAAGCCGGTTGGAGGGCGATCGCCGACGGTCATCACACCCTGATCCATGCCCCGACCGGCTCAGGCAAGACCCTGGCGGCTTTTCTCTGGGTTCTAGACCGACTGTTGCACGAACCACGGCCGCCCAAAGCCGAACGCTGCCGGGTTCTCTATGTGTCGCCGATGAAGGCGCTTGCTTACGACGTGGATCGCAACCTGCGGGCGCCGCTCGCCGGGATAAGGCACGCCGCCCTCCGTCTCGGACAGGCTGAGCTTCCCAACCTGGCCACGTTTCTCCGCACCGGTGACACTCCCGCCCAGGAGCGGCAGGGCATGCTGAGGAACCCGCCCGACATCCTCATCACCACCCCCGAGTCGCTCTTCTTGCTCCTGACCTCAGAGGCTCGCAAAGTTCTGGCTTCAGTCGAGTGGGTGATCATCGACGAGATCCATGCCGTTGCCGGCCAAAAACGCGGGGCTCACCTTGCGTTGTCGCTGGAACGACTCGAGGAGATCACCAGTTCGGCGCCGCAGCGGATCGGCCTGTCGGCCACGCAGCGTCCGCTCGCCACCATCGCTGAGTTCCTTGGCGGCGGCACCATGGTCGATGACCGTTACCAGCCTCGTCCGGTAGTGGTGGCCAATGCCCCCGCCCACCGACCACTCGACCTCGAAGTGGTGGTGCCGGTTGAGGACATGACTGAACCCACTGGACCGGCTCCCGACCCGCTCGATCCCGACACGCCTCGGACCCCTTCGATCTGGCCGGCGATCTACCCCGAAATCCTCAAGCTGATCGAGAGCCATCGGTCGACCATCGTCTTCGCCAACTCTCGCCGGTTGGCCGAACGAATTTGCGCTCAACTCAATGAGCTCGCCGGCACCGAGCTCGCCCGAGCCCACCACGGCTCGGTCTCCCGCGAGCAACGAGTGCTGATCGAAGAATCGCTCAAGCGAGGCGAGCTCAAAGCGGTCGTGGCGACTTCGAGCCTCGAGCTCGGCATCGATATGGGGGTAGTCGATCTCGTCATCCAGGTCGAGGCGCCGATCTCGGTGGCCTCCGGATTGCAGCGGGTCGGCCGCTCCGGCCATCAGGTCGGCGGCGAAAGCCGCGCAAGGATCTTTCCCAAATTTCGCGGCGACCTGCTGGTGGCGACGGTGATCGGCAAGCAAATGCTCGAAGGCGAGATCGAGACCACCACCATCCCCCGCAATCCGATCGACGTCTTGTCTCAACAACTGGTGGCTGCGGTAGCGATCGGGCCCCGCCAAGCAGACGATCTATATCAGCTGGTTTGCCGGGCTCGCCCCTATTCCGAGCTACCGCGCCCCGTCTTTGACGCCACGCTCGACATGCTCGCCGGGCTCTATCCCTCCGACTTGTTTGCCGACCTACGTCCCCGCGTCAATTGGGATCGAATCGAAGGAACCGTCAGCGCCCGTCCCGGCTCGCGCCAGCTGGCGATCGCCAACGCCGGGACCATCCCTGACCGGGGTTTGTTTCGCGTCGTGCTTCCCGATGGCAGTCGGGTGGGCGAGCTCGACGAGGAGATGGTGTACGAGTCCAGAGTTGGCGACGTCTTCGTCCTCGGCGCCACCACCTGGCAGGTCACCGAGATCGGGCCCGATCGCGTTCAAGTCGTTCCGGCCCCCGGGGCGGCAGCCGCCCGTGTGCCGTTTTGGAAAGGTGACGCTCTCGGCAGGCCGATTGCCACGGGTCGCAAAATCGGCCGCTTTCTATCCGAGTTGGCGACTCAGGCCGATCCCACCCACCTGCTGCAGACCGAGTATCACCTCGACGAGCTCGCGGCGCAGAACCTCAGCCAGTACATTGCCGAAGAGCTCAAGGCGACAGGGGTCATCCCAACCGACCAGACCTTGGTGGTGGAGCGCTTTCGGGACGAGATCGGCGACTGGCGCGTCGTCCTGCTCTCACCCCTCGGCGCCAAAGTGCATGCCCCGTGGGCGATGGCTTTGACGCAAAAGCTGCGCTCGGGTTATGGCAAGGACGTCGACGTGATCTGGGCGGATGATGGGATCGCCTTCCGGTTCCCCGACGCCGATGAGATCCCCGGCATCGCCGAGCTGACGCTCGAACCGGAGGAGGTTCGCGCGCTCCTCGAGGACCATTTGGCCGACACCGCGCTTTTTGCCGCCCGTTTCCGAGAAGCGGCGGGGCGCGCATTGCTGCTGCCCAAACGCCGGCCCGGGAGTCGCACTCCGCTCTGGCAGCAGCGGAGGCGCGCGGCCGACCTGCTTTCGGTCGCCCGCCAATTCGGGTCGTTTCCCATCATTCTCGAGACCTACCGGGAGATCCTCACCGAGGACTTCGACCTTGCCTCGCTCACCGAAGTGCTCACCGATATTCGAGCGCGCAAGATTCGAGTCGTCGAGGTGGAGACTGCCTCCGCCTCGCCGTTCGCGTCTTCGCTGCTGTTTGCCTTCGTGGCCGCCTTCCTCTATGAAGCCGACCTCCCTGCCGCCGAGCGCCGAGCCTCGGCGCTCACCCTCGACCGCGACTTGTTGCGCAGCCTGCTCGGAGAAGGCGACCTCCGCGAGCTCATCTCGGCTGACATCCTGGCAATGATCGAGGTCGAGCTGCAGCACCTCACTCCGGAACGGCGGGCGACAACCATCGATGGAGTCCACGATCTGCTCCGGGACCTCGGGCCGCTTTCGCAGGATGACCTCGAGGTGCGCTGTGACCTTGTGTCATTCCCCGACACCATCGAACAACTTCTCGCTGGGCGGCGCGCGGTCGAGGTCCGCATCGCCGGTCGCGATTGCCTAGCGGCAATCGAGGATGTGGCTCGCCTGCGCGATGGTCTCGGAGTTCCGGCTCCGCTGAGCATCCCCGCCGTATTTCTCCAACCGGTCCCGGATCCGCTGGCCGACCTTGTCGGCCGCTATGCCCGCACCCACGGACCTTTCCAGGCCAACTCGGTTGCGGACGCGCTCGGCCTTCCGCTGGCAGTGGTGACCCTGGTGCTCGAGCGCCTCGCCGGCCAGGGCCGGGTTTTGGCCGGCGGCTTCGGCCCGGGCCAGTGGATCGACGCCGAGGTGCTGCGTCGAATCAAACGTCGGAGCTTGGCCGTGCTTCGCGAGGAGATCGAGCCGGTCGAGCGGACCGCGCTGGCGCGGTTCGTGCCCGCCTGGCAGGGCGTGACCTCCACCCCCACGCGCAACCTTGATTCGCTGGCCGCCGCCATCGCTCGCCTCCAAGGATATGAGGTGGCGGCTTCGGTGCTCGAGCGCGACCTGCTCTCCCAGCGCAGCGCAGATCCAGGTCCCTGGCTCGACCGGCTCTTGCTGGAAGGAGAGCTGACTTGGGTGGGCCGCGGACCCCTCGCCGCCCGCGACGGCAAGGTGGCTCTCTACCGCCGCGCCCAGTTGAACGCGCTCTACTCGCCGGTCCCCCCTGCGTTCGATCTCACGGCCCAGCATCAGCAGCTTCTCGATGCCCTTTCCTCGGGTGGTGCCGCCTTCTTCGCTGACCTCTACGAGAGCGCCGGCGGCGGCGATCCGGAGCCTGTCCTCGAAAACCTGTGGGATCTGGTGTGGGCCGGGCTCGTAACCAACGACACCCTTGGCCCTCTCCGCGCCTACGTGTCAAGCCGTGGCGGCCGCCGGCCTGCCGGGCGCCGCCCCCTGACCTCCTCCTTCCCCGCTCATGCCGCCGGTCGTTGGTCGCGAGTCCGGGTGACCCCTGCCGACCCGACCACCTTTGCCACCGCTTGGGCTTCCCAGCTTCTCGACCGCTACGGCATCGTCACCCGGTCTCATGTCGCGGCCGAGGCGATCCCCGGCGGCTGGACCGCGCTCTATCCGGTCTTGACTCGAATGGAGGAGGTCGGCAAGGTGCGACGGGGATACTTCGTCGAGGGGCTCGGGGG
>JBPCQV010000082.1:0-7051 GCA_050997725.1 Acidimicrobiia bacterium | reverse complement strand
CGTCGAGACTCCTCGGGCAGTCGCGGGGTATCGGTTTGCCGCGCTACCTCGAGCCCGGGCCGAGCCGCGACTTGGCAGCTGCGCACATAGGCGACACCGTCGACCTCGACCAGACAGTTGGGACAGTCGCCCCCAAGACAAATGCACCCGCCGCCGCGCGGATGGATCCCCTGTCGGAGGAGCGCCACGGCCACTGAGTCTCCTTCCTCATAGGGGATCTGTTGGTCATCGAAGAGAAACGTCAGAACTCCACCACCGTCCGCGCCCCTTCGCCGTGTTGTAGTCGATCGAAGGCGTCGTTTATGCCGCCGAGATCGGTTCGATGCGACACGGTTCGAGACAGGTCGAGCTCACCCTTGGCAACCAGCTCGGCCAACGCCGCAATCTCAGCGGCGGGATTGCCAGATCCGTAAAAGGAGCCGATCAAGCTCTTCTCGGAGGAGGAATCGATGGCCGAAATCCTCGCCGAGGTGCCGGCCGGTGCAATCCCAACGACGATGACGGCGCCGCCGGGAGCGGTGAGCTTCCAGGCACTTTCGATCGTCTCCGGCCGGCCCACGACTTCGAAGACACGGTCGAAGCCTGGAGCCACACTCTCCGGTGCCGAAAAGCTGGTGGCTCCCTGCGCGAGCGCCAATTCTTCTTTCTCGGGCACGGAATCGATAGCGACAATCTCCGCGGCGCCCGCTTTGGCTGCAGCAGCGATCACTTGGAGGCCCACACCTCCGCAACCAATGACCGCCACCCGATCGCCGGGCTGAACTTTCCCCGCGTTTCGCACCGCCCCGAAACCGGTGACCACCGCACAGCCCACCAACGCGGCTTCAGTAAACGCGAGGTTTGTTGGGATCTTCACTACTGAACGAGCAGGAACCACCGTCCTCTCCGCAAACGCGCCGACGGCGAGGAACTGTTGGAGCGCGGTGCCATCGGATCGCTGCATCCGGTGGGTGCCGTCGAGCATCGTTCCGGCGAAGGCGGCGGCCGACCCGGGTTGGCAAAGGTTCGTCCGGCCTCGCCGACAGGGAACACAATCGCCACAGGAAGGGAGAAAGCAGAAGGAGATTCGATCCCCGACGTTGACCCCTTCAACTCCGGCTCCGATTGCGGTGACGGTTCCCGAACCTTCGTGACCGAGGACTGTCGGGAATCGATGCAGCCCAAAGTGGCCAAGGGCGAGATGAAGGTCGGAGTGGCAGACCCCGGCGGCGGCTACCTCGACTTCGACCTCGCCTGGCTGCGGTGGAGCGAGTTCTATTTCCTCCTCGCGAGCGCGCTCACCAGCACCAAGCCAAACCGCCGCTCTCATCCGACTCGCCATCTCTCGAGAGTTGCGAAGTCAGGTTCCATGCCGAGGCCGGGACCGGAGGGGGCTGTGACAAAGCCGTTGTTCATCTCGAGGGGTTCGGGAAGCATGAAGTCTCTTCGGGCATAAGTCCAGGCAGGGGGATCGTACGGGAACTCGAGGTACGGACCATTCGACCAGGCCAGGGCCACGTGAAGGTTGGCAAGGAGACCGTAACCCGTGGACCACGTATGCGGCGACCAGATCCGATCTTGCTCGCGCGCCCAACGGGCTACCTGGCGGCACCCCTGGACTCCTCCTGCCAGAACGACGTCATTTTGGATGACGTCTACCTCTGCAATCAACTGGCGGCTCGCGGAGAGGTCGCGCACCATCTCGCCCGCGGCAATCGGCAGCAGGTCCTGCTCGCGCAAACGGCGATAGCCGTCGAGGTTGGCCGTGTCGAGTGGTTCTTCGAGCCAAAAGACGCCGAGATCGGCAAGGGCGCGGGCGCAGTCGGCCGCACTGCTCAGATCCCAAGCGGGAGTCGTATCCCCCGGCATGCGCCATCCTTGGTTGGCGTCGACCATGAGGTCGAAATCGGTTCCAACCGCTTCCCGAGCCTTCTCGACCACGGGAAGGTCGGATCGCCAATCCGCGGCATGAAACCTGATCTTGGCCGCGGTCACCCCCGCCTCCTTCCCGGCGATCAAGCGTTCCGCTCGTTCCTCGGCGCCGATTCGTTCACCGGTCGACTGATAAATCTTGTAGGTGTCACTCTCGCCACCGAGCAGTTGCCACAGCGGCAAGTCGGCCGCCTTGGCGATGAGGTCCCACACCGCCACCTCAACCGTCCAATTACGGCCTCCGTGAAAATCAACAGAGGCGCAGATATTCCAAACCTTGTCAGCGTCGCTCGGGTCGACCCCGACGAGGAGCCGCGCTAGGAGGTCAAGATCCGGAACCTGGGCCCCCCCGCAAAATCCTCGGATTCCTTCGTCGCTCGTCACCACAAAAATTGTTTCAGAGAATGTTCGCCGGGGTATGGGGTCCCAGGAAGCGCCAAACGGGGGTTCAAGGGGGACCACGTATGAGCGCGCCTCCAGTGAAGTGATCTTCATTGGAGGCGCCCCATGCTCCTGTTAACGAGTTCGCTCAGTGGGCTAGTGCGGTCTCGGTAGAGCGCAGTTCCCTGACGGCGTGCCACGCCTTCGCCTTGCGCCGATAGTCCCAATACTTCGTTCGCTCGATCTCGATGTCGGCCCCTCCCGGCAGTCCTCCCGGCAGAACGCCGTTGTGAATTCTCACCGTCCGATAGAAGATCGGCGACAGCTCGCGAGCGGCTCGAGCATGGGACTCGCTCGAACGCCAATGCTCGCGTACCTCCGGCGCGTCGTGGAGGATGAGATTGGCCCAGTTCCCGTCCGGGAGCTCCATCGACGAATAGCTCAGGATTCCGAGGTGATGACGAAACTCGAGAACTATCTCCGTATTGGCCTCCTCGAGCGGGGCCCCATCGAGATGAAGATGTCGCTGTCCGAAGAATCCCACCACGCACACATGCAAAGAGCCTTTGAGAATCTCGGGTCGGGCGACGATGATGCGCTTCCTGAGCCCGTCGACCTCCCACTCCTGGGGGAAAAAAGCGATGAGGTCGGCCGCCTCCAGCTTGGCCATCCCATAGCGCAACTCCGTGAGCATCGTTCCCAACACAGCGAGGTCGGTCGCATAGAGCGCGATCGACGTGAATGGGCGTCGCGGAACCGATTCTGTTGGCGATAAATGAATCGGTTCCATAGGTGGTGAATCTACTAGGCGATACCCTGCGATCTAGACCATGAAGTTGACCGTCTCCGCTCGCCTCTCGCCGCCCCAGAACGAGCTGTTTCGTGACAAGTTGGAAGCAACGGACATCGATCACACCTTTGTTGACGGCGGTGATGCCGACCTGTTGTATCTCTGCGGATTGCCCGCCTCCCGTTTGCTCAACCGGTACGGGCCGCTCTCCGCCCCGCTTCTCTCCGGTGAGCGCTACCAAGGCCGCCCCTGGTATTTCGTCGACGTCATCGGCCGCCAAGGCGAGCTAGCCGACCACCGTTGGGCTTTCAACGAGAAGGCGTCGTTCTCGGGCTGGCTCGCAGTTCAGCATGGGCTTTTGGTCGGCGGATTTTCTCCTGAGGACATCTCGTGGACGGAAACCGGTTCCCATCTCGATTCGATCGATGCGGTTAGAGAGGGCATGGCTGATCGAGCCGGCATCGACTCGATGATCATCAACCTCGCCCCGCACTTGCTCGACGGGCTCGAGGTCGTCACCTCCTGGGGACCGTGGCCGGCGCCGCCGGTGATGGCGTCGCGTCGCCTCGCACCCGACGTCATAAGCCAGCTTCGAGCAAGTCTTTCGAGCAACGAAGGTGGCCAATGGCTGTTGCTCGACGAGGATCACCTCGCACCGATCGTTGCACTCGACTCCCTGTCCGCGAGCGTCGCCACGGTGCCCCCTCGTCCGCCTCCTTCGTCGGCGGCCACTCCCCCAGCTCCCGCTGGGGGAGTGGAGCGGAACGATTCGGGCCTCTCCCCTGGCGGAAGCCGGGGGAGTACCCGAGCGGAGCGAGGGGGAGGGGGCCCCGTGATACGCACTCATGAGTAGGCCCGGTTCTACCCGCGGCGAACGTCGCGCCCGCAGCGGCGGGATTCGCCAACTTCCTTGGCGCAATCTCACCAATCCCTACGAGCCGATCAAGGTGATCAACGACGACCAAATCGAATCGATTCACCAGGCTTCGCTCCGCATCCTGGCCGAGATCGGGATGGACTTCCTTCACCCCGAAGGTGTCTCTCTCTTGGCGGAGGCCGGCTGCGCGATCGAGGATCAGCGGGTGCGATTCGACCCCGACTGGGTAGTCGAGATCGTTAGCAAGGCCCCGGCCCGATTCACCCTTCACTCGCGCAACCCCGACCACAACCTCTCGATGGGTGACAACTCTATTTCCTTTGCGACCGTCGCCTCAGCTCCCAACAGCTCCGACTTGGATCGGGGGCGACGAACCGGGAACTTCGCTGACTTCACCAACTTCGTCCGGCTCGGACAGATCTTCAACATCATCGGTCTCTTCGGCGGCTATCCGGTCGAGCCGATCGATCTCAGCCCGGCCACCCGGCACCTCGACTGTCTCGCTGCCTATGTGACGCTCTCCGACAAGGTCTTTCACGCCTACTCGCTGGGCCGCGGTCGAATCCTCGATGCCCTCGAGATCATCCGGATCGGACGTGGCGTCAGTCGGGAAACGCTCTCGGAGGAGCCGTCGCTATACACGGTAATCAACACCTCGTCACCCCTCCGCCTCGACGGGCCGATGATCGAAGGTCTGATCGAGATGGCGCGGATGGGCCAGGTGGTGGTGGCAACGCCGTTCACCTTGTCGGGGGCGATGGCCCCGGCCACCATCAGCGGCGCCCTCGTCCAACAAAATGCTGAGGCATTAGCCACGATCGCGCTGGTGCAGACGGTGCGACCGGGAGCGCCGGTGATGTATGGCGGGTTCACCTCCAACGTCGACATGAAGTCAGGGGCGCCGGCGTTTGGCACGCCCGAGTACACGAGGGCGGCCATGGCCAGCGGCCAGCTCGCCCGTCGCTATCAGCTGCCCTACCGATCGTCCAACGCCTGCGCGGCCAACTCGGTCGACTCGCAGGCGGCCTACGAAGCGGAGATGTCGACCTGGGGGGCGGTGATGGGACACGCCAACCTGGTCATGCACGCCGCCGGGTGGATGGAGGGTGGTCTGGTGGCCTCCTTCGAGAAGTTCATGATCGACATCGAGATTTGCCAGATGATGTCCGAGTTTCTGCAACCGCTCGAGATCGATGACGGAGCGATCGAGGCGATCGCCGGCGTCGGGCCCGGCGGCCACTTCTTTGGATCGCCGCACACTCTTGAACGGTATGAGACCGCTTTCTATGCACCTTTGATCTCGGACTGGCGCAACTTCGAGACCTGGCAAGAAGCCGGATCCCCCACCGCCGCTGACCATGCCCATCGTCGCTGGCAGGAAGCCCTCGCCGAGTATGTCGAACCGGAATTCGACGACACCCTCCGCACCGAGCTCGACGACTTCGTCGAACGCCGCAAATCCGAAGGCGGCGTCGGCTAGGCCTCGAACTCTCCTTGCTCGGTGCTGTCGAAGACTCGGAGCGGCCCAAAGTGTCTGCACCAAACTTAAGGCGATTTTGGTGGCTAGACCACCACGCAAACCTTAGGTTCGGTTTAGTCACGTCGCGGCGCCTTGAGTTTCTAGCCTGGGCCGGTGAGCGTCGGTGAACTACTCGAGCAGATCGCTGAGGTCGGGCTCGATCCGGAAACCCGCGGCTACCACCGTTTCTCCTTTTCCGGCGCCGACGTGCAGCTGCGCGATTGGTTCGTTCGACAGGCTCTCGCCCGCGGGTTCCGCACCAAGACCGATCGCAACGGCAACCTCTGGGCGACGCGAGGAGATGGTCCTTACCTCGCCACCGGGAGCCATCTCGACTCGGTTCCGAACGGTGGCGCCTTCGACGGACCATTGGGCATCGCTTCCGCGTTTGCCGCTTTGGACCTGATCGACCAGCAACGCGACGTGGCGGTGGTTGCGTTTGCCGAAGAGGAAGGATCTCGCTTTGGGGTCGCCTGTCTCGGTTCCCGACTCGCCACCGGTGCGATCGATCCGGACCAGGCCCGGCGACTAGAGGATCGCAACGGGGTGTCGCTTGGAGATGCTCTGGGCGCGGTCGGGATCGATGCGGGAGCGCTCGGACCTGACCCCGAGCGATTGGACCGGATCGAGTCCTTCATCGAGGTGCATATCGAGCAGGGTCGTGGTCTTGCCGACGTTGATTCGCCCCTGGCGGTGGCTGCTTCGATCTGGCCCCACGGACGCTGGCGGCTCGATTTCAATGGTCGGTCCGATCATGCCGGCACCACTCGAATGGACGACCGGAATGATCCGATGGTTGCCTTCGCCGGAATGGTGCTCCGATTGACCGAGCAAGCCCAGGCTCTCGCCGCGCGGGCAACTTTCGGCCGCGTTCATGTGACCCCGAACGCAACCAATGCGATCCCCTCGCGGGTGAGCGCCTGGCTCGATGCCCGCGCCGCCACCGATGAGGACCTCATCGTTCTCATCGATTCGGTTTCTGCTCGGAACGGCGTCGAAATGTCGGCCGAATCGCTGACTGCGGCAGTGACGTTCGATCCGAATCTCCGGGACCGGATCTCCGTTCTCCTGGGCAGCCCCCCATTGCTGTCCACAGCCGCCGGGCACGACGCCGGGATCCTCTCCACCTATGGCATCCCCACCGCGATGATCTTTGTCCGCAACCCGACGGGGGTGTCCCACTCGCCCGACGAGTATGCGAGTCCCGACGATTGCGACGCCGGAGTGGAAGCTCTCGCCAAGGTGCTCACCGAGCTGTGAGCCAGTTCTGGTGTGAAGCTGCCTGGATCGGCGGCGCCATCAGCGAAAAAGTGCTGATCGAATGCGACGAGGCGGGGACCATCGCTGCGATCGAAAACCTCGCGGTTTGTCCGCCATCGGCGATGGCACTTCCTGGTCTGACCTTCCCTGGCTTCGCCAATACACACTCCCACGCTTTTCATCGCGCCCTCCGGGGACGGGTGACTCATGACTCTTTTTGGGAATGGCGCGATGCCATGTACGAGCTGGCCGCCAGGCTCGAACCCGAGAGTTACTTACGACTCGCAACCGCCGTGTTCGCCGAGATGGCGCT
>JBPCQV010000008.1:0-4022 GCA_050997725.1 Acidimicrobiia bacterium | reverse complement strand
GAGCGGACTCGTCACGAAATCGACCAGACGGGTGGAGAGCACCGGCAATCCCTCGTTGACCACATCGATCAGCAAGGTCAAAAGCACCGCGAGCGAGGTCAATAGCGCCACCAACAGCGAAGTGCTGACCAACAGGTCGACGATGCTCACCTTTTTGCCTTCGAGCGCCCGCCGAACTAGTTCCGGCGAGGCGCTGTACGGGCGGGCAGCGGAAGTCACCTAATACCTCTGTCGGAACCGGCGCACGATCCGGTCGCTCATGATGTTGAGGGTGAACGTCATGACAAAAAGCAGCAGCCCGACAAAGAACAGGCTTTGAAACGCCACGTTTGACCCGGCTACTTGGTCGGACCCGATCGCCAACGAAGCCATGGCGCCGGTCATCGTCTGGCCGCCGTTGAGGGGGTTGACAGTGAGCAACGAGCCGCCGGTCGCGCCGGCGGCGATCGCTACCACCATCGTCTCGCCGATCGCCCGCGAGATGCCGAGGATGAGCGCGGCGGCGATTCCCGAAAGCGCCGCCGGAAAAACCACCCGCAACGAAGTGTGCCATTTCTTCGCCCCGAGGCCATAGGACGCTTCACGCAACGATCCGGGAACGGCTCGCATCGCGTCCTCGGCGACCGATGCCACCAGCGGCACGATCAAAATCCCGACGCCGATCCCCGCGGCCAGCAGGTTGGAGAGCTGAGTAGTCGGAAGAACAGGAACCAACAGCTCCGGAGTGATGAACCTGAGCGCAAAGAAGCCGATCACCACCGACGGCACCCCGGCCAGAATTTCGAGGATTGGCTTGAGGACCCGTCGCACCCGGGGACGGGCATACTCCGAGAGATACATCGCCGCACCAAGCCCAAGGGGCGTCGCCACGACCATGGCGATCAGGCTCACCATCACCGTGTGCCAAACGATCGTTCGGAGGTCGAAGCGATCCCGGCGGGGGAACCAGCCATCGGCAAAGAGGGATCCCAACCCACCTTCTTGGGTCGCGAGTTGGCTGAGAAAAGCGACAGCTTCGAACACGAGCGATAGGACAATCGCCACCGATACCGCGACCGTCAAGAGCGCGGCAGACGCCAGGACCCTTTTGACCCTGGCCTCTCGCCGCAGCCGCTTTCGATCCCCGCTGAGATCGGGGAGAACCGCGGTAGTCATCGGTTAGATCGTAGGTGGAGCTACTTGACGCCTTCCCAGGCGGCGACGGTAGCCGCGAACTCGTCCTCAGGGAGATTGACGTAACCGGCTTCAGCCACCGCGCCGGTCCCATCTTGGGACAGGTAGTAGTCGACAAACTGGGTCACGGCCGGGTTCTCGGCCATCTTGTTCAGGCTCACATAGATGTACAGGGGCCGGCTCAACGGGTAGTCGAAACTGGCAATCGTCTCCGCCGTGGGAGCAATGCAACCGTCGCCACCATCGACCTCGATCGCCTTGAGCGCATCGGAGTTCTCGGAGAAGAAGGCAAAGCCGACCCAGCCGAGCGAGGTCGCGTTACCGGAAATGTTGTCGACGATCACGTTGTCATTGGCCGAGGCCTGATAGTCGGCCCGGGCGGCCTCATCAGCACCCCGCTCTTCTGCAAGATCGGCGAGCACCAGTTCCACAAACGTGTCATATGTTCCTGACTCCTCGCCGGGGGCAGTCACGACCAGGGGAACGTCGGCAAAGCCGCCCGTACCGCCAACCTCAGTCGCCAAGGTGTTGGCATCACTCCAGTTGGCAAAGCCTTCGGATTCCGGACCGAGCAGCGAATAGAGATCGCCGTAGTTGAGGCAGCCAACATCGGCATTGTCCGGGGAGGTGATGACACTCAACCCGTCAGTGGCGATGTGGAGCTCGACATATTCGATCCCGGCTTCGGTGCAGGCGGCAGCTTCTTCCTCACTGATCGCTCGCGAGGCGTCCGAGACGTCGGTTTCGCCCGCGCAGAACCGAACGAATCCATCACCGGTTCCAGGCCCTTCAACGGTGATACCGACTTCAGGATTTTGGGACATGAAGCCCTCTGCAACCAAAGCGCTGATCGGCTCGACCGTCGATGACCCGGACACGAGAATCGAGCCCGGTTCCGCCTCCCCCGATGTGGTTGTTGCGTCGCTGCCACCGCCGCACGCGGCAAGCACCAGGGCGAGCAAAATTGCTAGGACCCAACTTTTCTTACGTTCCAACTTGTGACTCCTTGTGTGACAAGGGTCAAGGTACGGACGCCCCTTTACCTGGCCGCCAGCGCACGGTTAACGATCGGTAAACAGCTAGTGAAGAGAACGGGCGCGGGCGGTGGCGAGGCCCTGCAAGGTGTCATGGGAGTTGATCCCGCGCTCAGCGCCCACCCGGAACCACTCCCCCTCCGAGGAAAGCTCCCAAGCGAGCTCGTCGTCGGCCAATCCCAGCTCGAGGATCTCGTCGAGGCGGGGTTGCAGGGTCGGATCTTCAATCGGTGTGAGCACCTCCACCCGATGATCGAGGTTGCGGGGCATCAAATCGGCCGAGCCGATCAAATAGGTCCGCGGCCGTTGCCGGGAGCCAAATCGGTAGATCCGCGAGTGCTCCAGATAGCGGCCCACGATCGAACGGACCCGAATGTTCGACGACATCCCCGGAACGCGGGGTATCAAGCAGCAGATCCCGCGAACGATGAGATCGACCTTGGTGCCGGCTTCCGAGGCGGCATAAAGCGCCTCGATCATGCCGGGATCGACCAACGAGTTCATCTTCATCGTGATCAATCCGTCCGGCGCTGCCGCCTCTTCGGCGATCAACTCGAGCAGGCGGCGACGGAGGCTGTCGGGCGCCACCAAAAGCTTGCGGTAGCGGCGCTGGCGGCTGTAGCCGGTGAGGAAATTGAAGAGATCGGAAAGGTCGGCGCCGATCTCGGGGTCGTTCGTGAACAGACCAACGTCCTCATATATGCGGGCAGTGGATTCGTTGTAGTTGCCGGTTCCGATGTGGGCATAGCGAGTTATGGCTTCGCCCTCGTCCCGCACCACGAGCGAAATCTTCGAGTGAGTCTTGAGGCCGGCAACCCCGTAGACCACGTGGACACCGGCGTCTTCCAACCGCTGCGCCCACTCGATGTTCTGCTCTTCGTCAAAGCGCGCCTGCAACTCGACGAGCACCACAACCTGCTTGCTTTCGTTGGCGGCGTGGATCAGCGACCCCATGATGGCGCTGTCGGTGCTCGTTCGGTAGAGGGTCTGCTTGATGGCGAGGACATGGGAATCGCGAGCCGCCTGATGGAGGAATACCTCGGTGCTGTGGGCGAACGAGTCGTAGGGATGGTGAACGAACAAGTCGCCTTCGTTGATCACAGAAAAGATGTCCGGGGCGATGCCGTCGGCATGGAACATTCGCGGCGATACCACCGGAATGAACGCCGGATATTTGAGGTCGGGCCGGTTCTGGTTGGCGAGATTGACCAGCCCGGCAAGGTCGAGAGGACCTTCGATGCGATAGACCTGCTGCTCGCTCGCACCCATTTCACGCATCAGCAGAGTCAGCAAATCGGAGGGCAGGTCGGGTCCCACCTCAAGGCGGGCGACCGCGCCAAATCGGCGCCGGGTGAGCTCGCTTTCGAGCATTAGCAAGAGATCGCTCCCTTCTTCGCCGTGGTCGATCTCGATGTCGGAGTTGCGGGTGACCCGGAAGACATGGTGGGCGACGATCTCCATGCCAGGGAAGAGGTCACCGAGGTGAGCCGCGATCACCTGCTCGAGGGGCACAAACCGTTCGCCGTCGGGGAGCACGACGAAGCGAGGGAGGATCGGAGGCACCTTGACCCGGGCGAAGCGAGTCAGATCGGTCTCCGGGTTTCTCATCACCACCGCGAGATCCATCGAAAGGTTCGATATGTAGGGAAACGGGGGCGAGGGGTCGACTGCGAGCGGCGTCACGACCGGGAAGACGCGATCGCGGAATTGAATATCCATGTGATGGCGGTCCTCGTCATCGAGGCCCGAGTAATCCGAAAAACCGATGCCGGCGACACCGAGCCGAGGGGCGAGGTCGGTGATGAACACCTTGAC
>JBPCQV010000218.1:0-4794 GCA_050997725.1 Acidimicrobiia bacterium | reverse complement strand
GGGGCATGCTTCGTTGAAGCGGGTTATCGAGTCCCGGTATACCTGTTGTTCCGTCTCGTCACCCCAGCCGGAGAAAACGATGGTCGCGCCTTCTTCTGGGGTGATGCCCATGCATGAGCCCGCAGGGTCACCACCTCCTCCGACTGTGGTACCCGGCGTTTCGCCAGCAGTGGTGGCGGCTTCGCCACCACCGCAAGCTGCCAACACCATCGCGAGGACCGCGACGACGATTGGCCATTGTTTTGCTTTCATTGTTTACCTTTCCCTTGTGGCGCCCAGGAACTGGGCGACCGTTGTTTACCTGTCATGAGAAACCTCTAGAGATCTTATTTTGCCGCGGTGATAGAAGTTGAGGCCGATTGACCGCCAGTGATCGGGCAACCGGGGATCCGTGGCCGGCTGGCCGTCCTCCAGGTGAAGGCCGGCGAACCCAAAAAGGGTGGTGAGCAGCAGACCGCCCTGACACGCCGTGTGGATGCCGTGGGAGCCGTTGCCCATGGAATCGTCGAGATCGATTGCCGCCGCTCGACGAAAGAGGCGATAGCCGAGATCGGGCTCGCCCATCTGCGCCGCCAGCAAGGCGTGAAAGCTCAACGACAATGACGAGCCGTGATCCGCCTTGGGCTCGTAATACTTCCAGTTGGCATCGGCCGACCCGATCCGGTCGCCCTCGTTGGGGAGAAGCGCCATGGCCATCAATACATCCGGTTGTTTGATTACGGCCGTGCTTTGTATCCGCTCCTCGCCCAGGAGGTCGTACATCGAATGGACGCGGGGTTCGAACGCAGAAAGATCCACCGGTGCCATATTGAAGAATCCGGCGAACTGCTCCCATACTCCATCGCGGCTGCGTCGCAGCACCACCTTGTCGGCCGCGGCCGCGAATCGGCCAAGATCGTCTTCTTGCAAGCCGAGCTTGGTGAGGAGCAGAAGCGATGAGCCGGCCGAAATGGTCTCCATCCGCCGGACCACTTCGCTCGCCTTGCGCAACTGCCAGGCAGCAAAGAGGTTGGTGTAAAAGTTGTCATCGACCCGGATGTGATATTCGTCGGGGCCAATGACGTTGCGGAGATGGAGGCCGTCGTCCCCCTCCTCGAGCCGGCTCATCCAATAGGAAGCGCCGTCGATAATCATCTCCGCCGCCTCGTTGGATAGAAACTCGTCGTCACCAGTCCACTGCCAGTAGTGATCGGCCGACCAGGCGACATCCGCAGTGATGTGCTCTTCGAGTTCACCCGTCCAGATCCTTACGGGCTCCCCATAAAGGGGCTTCGACCAGTCGGGGGTCATCTCATCGCCGGTCGCTGCTGACTCCCAGGCATAGAACGCCCCCTTGCGGCCGTACCGCGCTGCCTTGCGCCGCGCGCCGGGCAAACCCCGGTATCGATAGGCGTAGTGAGTGCGGGCGAGGTCCGGCTGGGTCAGGGTGAAAAACGGAGCCACGAATATGTCGACGTCCCAGAAGACGTGGTGGTTATATCCAAAGCCCCCGAGCCGGGCTCCGATACCGGCTCCGGAGTCGGTTGGCGGCGCCGCCGCGATCAGTTGGAAAGCGGCGAAACGGAGGGCCTGCTCGGCCTCGGCGTCTCCATCGATGGCTATGGCAGCCGTTGCCCATCGCTTGGCCCACGCGATCCGTGAGAAGGCAGCGATGTCATCGAACGCAGTCGCTACCGGTGGCAGAGTCAGGTCGATTTCCTCGTTACGGGCGACTTTGTAACCCACAAACTTGGTCACTTTCAACATCGCGCCTGGCACGAGGCTCATAACTCCCCGTACGCCTGGCTGCACCGGATCATCGACATAGGTGAGGGCGGTGGAGGTGTCGACCCGCCAGAGGAGATCCATCTGATGGGCTTCGTCAATGCTGTGATAGCGGCAACTGCCTCCGGTCGAGCCGTCGTAACTCACCGTGCTCGGAATCCACACCGGAATGGTGGGGCTGGCGATATTTGCCTCCACCCCGGTATGGAACTCGACCTCAATGTTGTCCGTAAGCGATTCGATCGTGACTTCGAGCACGGCGAGATGGGGAAGTTCAAGCGGCAGCACTCGCCGGAAAGTCACGCGGACAGTCCCTGTCTCGGCGCCGCGCCACAAAACGGTGCGGGTGAGGGAACCGTCGGCCATATCGAGCGCTCGCCGGTAGCCGGCCGGACGCCGGCGGTCGATGTCGAACGGCTCGCCGTCGACTGCGAATCGAAAGCTGGTCCAATCCGGCACGGCGCCCAGCAGTTGGGACTCGCCGGGAGGTGTCACAAACGCGCCGTTGATGAATGTCGCCCGAGTCTCCCCGTCCCGTGGTTCCTCGGAGGTGCCCCGAGTCATCAAGTATCCGTTGCCGATCGTGAACAGCGCCTCTCGCCACGAAGCCTGGCTCGAGACGTACCGTTCCTCGACGATCGTGCCCGGGGACATCACATCGACCCACCGGTGCTGGGGCGAATCACCAAATGCGGTTTGAGCAATACTCCGCGTGGCTCATGGGTCAATGAAAGAGCATCCGCCAGAAGGTCTACCAATACGGCGCCGATCTCCTTGAACGGTTGACGGACACTCGTAAGTCCGGGCTGGACGATCGAGGCCATGGGGATGTCGTCGAAGCCGGCCACGGCTAGTTGCTTTCCAACCTCGATGCCGCGGACAGCTGCCTCGGTCATCGCTCCCAGCGCGAGTTCGTCTTCCACCGCGATCACCGCCGTAATGGAGGGGTCGATCTCGAGTAGCTGCGCCAACGCAACCCGACCAGACTCGAATCCGTTCGTGGTCCTGACCGTGGTGGGCTGGGGGAAGCCATGGTCAGCGAGCACTTTGAAGATTCCGTCGAGTCGGAGGTCGCCCGATTCGGAACCGTCTGGCCAACCAATCACGCCAAATCTTGAGTGGCCTCTTTCGATCAAGTGTCGGGACACATCCATCATGCCGGCTTCACCATCGACATCGACCCAAAAGTGCCGATCGCTGCCCGCCGTGCGACCGAATGTGACAAAGGGGATTCCTCGCTCGAGGAGGTAGTCGACCCTGCCGTCGTCGTAATCGGTTTCCGAGAGCACAAAGCCGTCGACTACGCCGCTTCGAACCAAACCCTCGTAGGGACTTGTGTCATAAGCCAGATCGCGAAATAGGACAATCTCGAGACCATGCCCGCTGGCCGCGTCCACCATCGAATGCAGGAACGCATTGAGGGTGGGGTTGCCTCGTTCCCCGGGCTCCGGGAGCCCATACCCAACTTGAAATGACCTACCCCCGACCAGGCCTTGGGCAGCTTTGCTGGGGCTGTAACCGAGCGACTCAGCGGCTTCGACTACCTTCTTTTGCGTCTCGTTAGAGACGATTCCGGTGCCGTTGAGAGCCTTGGACACGGTGGCCACCGAGACTCCCGCACGTCGGCCTACGTCTTTAATGGTCGTTCGATGGCTCTTCATCGTGTCTTCGATTCAAAATTCTAGGAAAACGTTTTCCATCCTTTTTACACAATACCCAGCTGAGGCGAGAGTCAAAGCCGAAACGGCTTTTTCGCTGCGCTATCTTCACGCTGCTCGATGTTTTCGGCGGCCTACCTCTTCGACCTCGACGGAGTTCTGACTCCGACCGCCTTGGTCCATCAAACGGCGTGGGCGGAAACCTTCAACCAGATGCTGGCCCTCGTCGACCAATCCGACCGGCCGTTCGAAGACACCGACTATCTCGCTTACGTCGATGGAAGGCCGCGGTATGACGGCGTGCGTAGCTTTCTGCAATCGCGGAACATTGATCTTCCTGAGGGAGCTCCGTCCGACCCGCCCGGGTTCGAGACCGTCCAGGCAGTGGGCAACCTCAAGAACGACGCCTTCCGCAAGGTTTTGCAGCAAGATGGCATCGCTCCCTATCCAGATGCGCTTGAGTTGCTCAACGAGCTCGATTCGCGCCAGATTCGCTGGGCGGTCGTGTCGTCGAGCGCCAATGCCAAAGACGTCCTCGCCGCGGCTGGCCTAGCCGACCGAACTGCGCTGATCGTCGACGCAGTTGTCGCCACTGCCGAAGGACTCGCCGGAAAGCCCCGTCCCGACACTTTCCTCTACACGGCCCGACTCCTCGGCCTCGCGCCATCGCAATGTGCTGTGGTGGAGGATGCGATCTCGGGAGTGCAAGCGGGTAAAGCTGGGGGGTTTGGCGAGGTGATCGGCGTCGCTCGCCATGGCGATACCGATTTCCTGGCGGCCGGCGCCGACCGGGTGGTGGGAAATTTGGCCGAGCTCATCGGCGATCTGGTGTAGAAACCTTCCGTGGACGATACCGCCATCAGAGTCGACGAGCTCACCAAACACTTTCGAGTTCATCAACGCGAAGCAGGTCTGGCTTCTGGCGTGCGGAGCTTCTTTCGAAGGAGCTATGCCGACGTCAAGGCAGTCGACGGCGTCAGCTTCTCGATTCAACCGGGCGAGATGGTCGGGTTCTTGGGACCCAACGGCGCGGGGAAGACAACCACTCTCAAGTGCCTATCGGGCCTTCTCCACCCCACGGCAGGCTCGGCCTCCGTCCTCGGTTTCACGCCCCACCTCCGACGCCAGGAATTTCTCCGCTCCTTCACCCTTGTCATGGGCCAGCGGAATCAGCTCTTCTGGGATCTGCCAGCGATGGAGACGTTCCTGGTCAACCAGGCGATCTATCGGATCCCGGAGAAGGAGTTTCGCATCGGTCTCGACGAATTGGTCGCGCTGTTGGAGCTTTCGCCCTATCTCGACAAGCCAGTTCGAAACCTGAGCCTGGGAGAACGAATGCGGGCCGAGCTCGCCGCAGCCCTACTCCATCGTC
>JBPCQV010000210.1:0-9238 GCA_050997725.1 Acidimicrobiia bacterium | reverse complement strand
CAGAAGTCTCCCGGCCGCAGTCGTCGCAACGCACGCGCAGAGGGTAGTTAACCCCCTGAAGCAACCACGGTTACAACCGCTTCAGCTCGGCGATCTGGGCGTTCAGGCTGTCGATGGTCGGCTAACGAGGCGCCGCGTAGAGGGTCGACCTCCACTGGCGCTGCGCCTCCTGCGATCTGACCCGGGCGCTCATCAGCCGAACGCCGGCCTCCTCGCGCGCCTGCCAGGCAGCTCGTTCTTCGTCCTGTGCGCCGGCGATCTTCCGCTGGTCCCGGCCGGAGATTTCCCGGCCGGAAGAATCGACCAGTGTCGGGGCGCTCCGATCGGCGGGCTGTATCGACGAGAATTTGCCGCCGAGCCGCAAGACATTGGCGACCGCGACTTCCCATCTCTGGTGGGCGGTGGCGAAAAAGATGGCCGCCACGTCTTCTTGTTCCATCGCGGCGAGCACAGCCGCCGGTGGGGTCGCCTCGGGCTCTTTTGTTGGCTCGACTATCAGGCCCGGCATCGACGCAAACTGCGCGGGCGTGTATGGGCCCGGCCCGTACCTCTCGTAAAACCACCGCGCCCGCGGCGTCAGAAGTTCGACAATCGATCCCGCCGCCGCCGCCATTTTTGTTCGCCGGTGGAAGCCTCATACGCAGCTCCTCTCCAAAACGTGCTTGATCCCGAACAGTGTGGCCTCCTTCTCATTAGCGCCGCTCAGGTGGGCGGTCTCGTGGGCGGCCGTCGACGCTGCCTCTCGAGTGCCGAGCGAGGAACGCAGCCAGATCTCCCCGCTTCCGGCGATGCTCATGCCGTTCAAATCCCGACGATCAACAAAGGCCGCATCCGCCTTGCTGCCGGGATGGAACCATCTGATCGCCGGTTGGGGAATATTCAGATCCGCGGCTGCGGCGCCGCATGCGACCACGGCCGCGGATCTGACCTTGGCCGGAACCACCTCCGGAGCGACCTCGACATAACTTTTCTCGAGATGCCTCACCGCCGACGCGATGACGCTCCGCTTCTCGAACTGGCGACGAATCTCCTGCAGTGTGATTCGATCGCGGATTTGGCGGAGCTCGGCCAGCTCCTCCGGACAGGGCCCAGTTTTGGCGGCGCACGAGTCACATTTGACCCCGGTCGACCCGGTCCCGACCGAGGCGCCCCTCAGCACGGGGGACACCTCGATAAGTCGGATCTTCTTAAGCCGACGAATCCGACGGCCATCGACGCTATCGGGCTCCGACTTGAGCACTTCATAACCCCACGAATATTCCGATGGCAACCCGGCCTCGTGGAGCGCCTTCACTGTTGCAAAAGCTTCCCGACCGGCGAGCGTTTCGAGGAAGTAGCGGGTGGTTGCCAGCCACTTCGACCCAGACTCGGTGACCTCGGCAACACCGAGCGGCAGCGTGACCGCGGCGCTCGACGAATGGTTATAAGCGCTCAACGGGGCCCGCTGGCGGCCACCAAGCGCACCCGGCTCGACAATGTCGCCGTCATGGTCGATCACGCCGAGTGTCGCCACGGTCGCTTCCACGATCCCCTTCGGGTCGGTGGACTTCACCTCGGCAGCGAGCCGTTTATTTTCCATCACTCTCCAAACCTTCCACGTCGACTAGCCATCGTCCGTTGATCTTGCGACCTGGCAGCCGGCCGTCCGTCAAGAGCTGTCGGATCCATCGCTCCGTGCAATTTCGACGACCGGCTGCTTCCCAAGGAGTCACCATCGACGGTGACGATAAGTCCGCTTCCGCCTCCGGAAGAGCCGCCGGAAATTGCGACGAGGTGAAAAGCTTGGCGGCCATTTCGAGCGCCTGAATCTCGAAACTCATTTCGGGTGCCCCGGCCGAGTAGCGGGCGGCGTGTTCCCGCCAAGCCTCGCGGTGGCTGCGCAAAAAGGCGGCGAGCGCCAGGCAGGTGACCGGGCCGACCAGGACGGACGGCCTGACGATTAGCGCCCTCGGCTGCAAGTCGTCGGTCACGTCTTAGCCATCCCCTCCCAGCAACCGCCGCTCGACCGCTTTGCGCTCGCGGAAAAGCTGCAGCAAAGAGGCATTCCCATGCTCCCGAGCCCACTCAAAGCGCGCCGACGCGAAACGGCGGAAAGCGAACACTTGGCGCCACATCACCGCTTGCCCTTCCGTGCAGTCGACCAGCGCGGCGGCGTCATCGCCGGGCCAGTCCTCCACCCGGAAGGTTTCAAGCTTCGCCGGCCAACCTGTTGAAAGTTTCGTCTGTGCCAATTCTCTAGCTCCTCGTCCCCTGCTTTTTCCAGCGGGTCATGGCCGCCTTTTGCGCCCGTTCCGACGCCACCGAACCGGCCTCCTCAGACTCAGGAACGTCGAGCGCTCCCAACAAGGCAGCAAGATGCGCCTCTTGCGCCCGGATTTCGCCCAGCATCGGGTTCAACACCGGCTGGCCGCGAGAGCCGATCACCATGGCCGGCAGCCCGGACAGCTCGACTTCCAGCCGCTCGACCCGGTCGAGCGCGGCGCAGGCACGCCGCAGAAGCTCAGTTTCGTCAGGCCGAAGTGTCAGCACCCGGTGGACATCTCGCCACAGTCGGCGGCCACCGACCCCCAGGCTCTTCGGCGCCGTTTGCTCAGTCATTCAATGGCTCCTCCTGATGTAAAACCGGGCTCGAGTCGCACGCATATGTGAACGCCTAGCGTCGTCGATGTCTTCGCATGACTTTTGCGTCACGACCCCTGCCCCCCTGATCATTGTTTGCCAAACTTCTCTCACAGGATGTCCTCGAGGAGTTCGACCGGGCCGAGAGGCCGCCGGAACAACTGGACCGACTCCACCTTTGACAAGTGCCGCCACCTCCTCGAGCTCTTGGAAAGCAGCCGGTCAATCAGGCGGCGGGCGGCCGGCTCGGTGAGAAAGGTTCGCTGTTGGTGCCATTGCCAGTCGGCGCGGCGGTAGCGGACGACGTAGAGGTAGGGCGGTGGGCGGCGGCGGGTCATACGGGCACCCGTTTGATGGGAGCGAGCCTGCCGGTCTTGACATCGGCGAATTCGTGGTCATTGGTGCACAGGCCTCCGCACCCGGTGCGATCGAGTCGACGCTTGGCGGTCAGCGCTTCGGCCGCGGTGGTGTGGAGAATGACAGTGAGAGGCGGGCAGTGGGCCACGGAGGCCCAGCGTCCGGCGCCGCGGATCCAGTCGGCGCGGGGCAAAAGTGCCCGAGCCTCAGCAAGGTAAGGCCGCTTCATAGCGGATCGACCTTGCCGGCGGGTGCGCACTTGGCGTGGAACGGCTCGCCGAAGAAGGTGGCGTCGGGTCCGGGCTTGTTGCAGCCCTCGCAGAGAATGATGTTCTCAAGTGGCCGGTACATTGGATTGGACCGCGTGCCACTGTGTGCCAGAGGGTCGGGATCCCCGTTGTTGCTGGGTTTTTCGTCGGAGCGTTCCTGTCGGTCATCGCGTGCCAGAGGGTCGGAATCCGAAGGGTTGGCACGCTTGGCACTTGATGGCACGCGGTCCGCGCCAATGTTTTGTCTACTCAGATCGTCCTCATCTTCTGGAAGACGGAGGCGGAGACCCTCATAAACCCGAATACGGTTGGGTCCTTCTCTCGGCTGGGTCACCTCGATTTCCGGTACCTGGGCTCGAAGATCCCGTCCCAAAACCTGCCGGGTTCCCGGTCGTCGGCCGTGATCGTCACACCAGGCTTTCCAGGCTTTCCAAAAGTCGTCGATCGGCACCTGATAGCCGGGTCCGACGATGCAGCGTTCCCTGAGGAACGCTCCGACCGGGGAGGCCAGGTCCTGCATTTCCCGGATGACGGCCACCGACGATTCGGGTTGGACGAAATAGCCACGCTGTTGGAGCCGCTCCCAACCTTGTAATGACCAGCTCAGGATTCCGGGCAGCTCGGGGAGCAGCTTGTTCAACAGGTCGGGGTCTTCCTGGTTGTAGAAGCTCTTCACCAACCGGAGCACCAGGAAACGCGATGCGATCGCCCCCGACGAGTCGAAGAAGCCGGGTAGTTCGTTGGTGAGGATCGAGAACCGGGTGGGGAGTTTCCCCGTCCAATGGTCTCGATATTTTCTGTCAACGGTGAGGGTGTCTTCACCGCTTATCGATAGGAGCCGCTCGACGATGACCGACCCTTCATGGGAGGGCATGCGGGCATCGGAGATGATCGCTACCGGCTTCCCGACCAGATCGGACAGGCCGAAGTTGGTGGCGAACGATGCGAGGGTGGGTCCGGTGACGTTCCGGTATCCGACCAGCGCTTTGAGGATCCTGGCGATAGTCCCTTTGCCGGCCCGGATGGGACCGAGCAGCATCATGATCTTGTGCTGGCTGGTGTCCCCGGTTATGCAATAACCGAACCATTCGGCCAGGGTGGCGATGCTCTGCTCGTCATCCTCCCAAAGCTGGTGGAGGAACTCGAGCCACCGCGCTGGAGTGAGCGGGGACTCTTCATAGTCATAGGGGAGGCTGTACTCATTGAAGAAGTCCGGGGTATGGGTGTACATCTTCTTGGTGGGGAGATGTAGAAGCCCGTTCCGGACAGGAAGCAGATCTGCGGGCATGACCGATGTTGAGGTGGCTTTGAGGAAGGCTGGCGGTTCGGTCGCCTCCAGGATCAGCGTCACCGCCATTGTCGTATCGACCAGGTCGGCCAGCTTGTGGCGGTTTGGGTCGAAGGGGAAAACGCCATCTGTTGTCTGGTAGACGGCGTTTTCGAACAGCTCGTACAGCTGGGTACGAAGCTCGTCTTTGGGGATCTCCGGCCAGTAGGTGCCTTCCCAGCGATAGAAGGCGCCCCGCCAGTAACGGAGTTCGAGTCCGGCCTCGGTCCGCCACAGCCGGTCAACCGCGAGCCGAGCGTTTGGCATCGGACTGGAAGGGGGCAGGCAGACGAGCCGGTCCGAGGGTGGCGCCGGTTTCCTGATCTCCGTATCGGCAAGGTCGTAGATGTCCTGGGCCTGGTTGCCGGCTGCCAGCCAGTCATCGAGGCCGACCTTGTCATCCCCAGTGGGCAAGTAGATGTATGAGACTTCAGCGCCTCTTCGAGTCAGAAATCCGCCGAGTCGTGTCATTGCTGTCGCCACTTCGGCTTTAACCATCACATCGGAGTCGAAGCAGACGTGGACTGAACGTCCGTTGAGCGCAATCGAATCCCAGTCGGGCAATGCGACCTTGCCTTTGGTTCCTTTCCAGGACCAGACCCCCAGTAGGGCGATGCAGTCGAGGCCGTGGGATACAGCCGCATCGGCCTTGATGGGTCCTTCGGTGATGATCAGGGGCCGGTCCGGATCTTTCAGATTCGGTTGGACCCTGGGTGGGGCGTCGAGCACCACAGTCGAATTAGCTTGCGTTTCGTACTTGACGAATCGACCGTTGATCTGCCGGGGGCTGTCGGGTCGGATCTGATGGCCGACGACACCACCATCGACACCGTGGAGCGGAATGATCAGAGCGGGGACGCGTTGCTGGGCGGAAGAGAAGCCGAACCTTCCAAGTTGGGCTTTGGTGTCCGCTGAGACATAGCCGCGCTCTTCGGCGACTGCCGGATCCACAGCCGAGGCGGAGAGTTTCTGCTGATGTTGAGGGAAGACGGCGATCCCGTAGTCGTCGTTTTGCGAGCGTTCGGCCGTTGCTGTCATTTGGCGCCGCCAGCCGCGATCGCGGTGAGGATTTCCCGCTCCGGCGAAAGGTCGGCGCGTTCGGCCTTGGTGAGGACGGCTCTGGTAACCTGGGTGTCGCTGATCGGTTGTGAGACAACTTGTGGAGCCGGTCCCGTGGCGAACGGGGCCGGTTTCTCTGTTGGGGGGCTCATCCGGCATCACCGCCCGCGGCCCGCTTCTGCTGCCGGACCTGCAGGCCTTTGAGAGACAAAGCAGCCATGTGCGCTTTGAAGGCGCTCGCGGCCTTCCGAGCTCTATCGGCTTCGCTGAGAACCCGGTCCGGGTCTACCTGATCTTCGAACCGTTGACGCATCGCGGCACGAGCCGGCGCGGTTCTGGCGGATGGATCGTCGGTGTTGGCCCACGACGTGTGGGCAGCAAGCCGGGCGCGCATAACCCGCTGGGCTGGTGTGAGAGACGAGGGCATGGACAAAACCGCCTTTCGGCGGCCCTTGCCAAAAGAGGCCTAAATTCCGGCAACGCGCACGGGGCGCTCAGGTTGTTACGACAGTGATCTTAGTACAATGGAAGTCTCGACGAAGCTTGGCCGGGTCCCATCCGTCTTGCGCGTAACCCCAATGGCGGGGACAAACAATATGGAAGAAGTCGAATGACGGGTCGAGGTCCCATCGGATCTCGCCGTTCTCCAAGGGGGCAACTGTCAACACGTCACCGACGACAGAGAAACTCGCCAATCCGCGGCCGCATCCCTTAATCGGACAACGCCAGATCTCGGTCAAAGCTGATCTATCCGTCACCGCAGTCTCTCGATCGGCGAAAACTGTTCATGGGCATGAAGAGCACGCTCGTGGGCGGCTGAGGCCCCATATCGACCGAGCATCTGCCGATCCGCCCACCCGGCGATTCGTTGCAGGTCGCCCTCCTGTCCGCCGGCGGCGAGCCACAGGTGAGCAAAGGTATGGCGAAAGATATGCGGGTGGAGTCCCTCGATGCCGACTGCGCGACCGCGCCGCCTGACCATCTGGGCGATGCCGCTATCCGACATTCGGCCCTTGAGGCCGAGCCACAGCCAGGGGAGTGCGGCGTCCTTGTGACGCATCCGGGCCCGCAAGTAACGGTCGAGTGCTACAGCCGGTTTGCGTGAATAGGGCACCGCCCGAACTTTGTCGCCTTTGCCGCGCACGATGACGACACCAGTGTTCGAGTCGACGTCACCGGGTTTCAGGTTGGCGATCTCGCCGAGCCGGATACCGGTGTCAGCCAGCAAATAGAGGATGGCGGCGTCGCGACGATCCTCGTACCCGGAGCCATGGACCGAATCGAGGAGCTCGCTCAGCTTCTCTTCCTTGATGACGGCAACCGGCTGGGGCGGTACCTGGGGGGGTCGCACCTTCTTGCCGGCCATCGGGTTGGCGGCGATCTCCTCTTCGATCAGGAGCCATTCGAAGAATTGGAGCAACGAGGCGTAGCGCTGCTTGGCAGTGGCCGCCGCCCTGGTGTCGACCACTTCGGCCAGGTAGGCGGAGACGTGCCGGCTAGTGATGTCGGTGACTGAAATGGATCCATGATTCCGGCGGAGCCAATCGTCGAGTTGCCGGGCGGCGAGGTCGTAGGTCTCGATCGTCCGTGGGGACAGCCGGCGGCCTCGTAAACTCAGCTTCCAAGAGGGCAAAAGGTCCGGGATGGTTAGCCCTTGGATATCCGCTGTCACAGCGTTATGCTAACCATCGCAGGACCGAAAACCCAATAACTGCGGGCCCGTAGCTCAATCTGGTCAGAGCGCCGGACTCATAATCCGTCGGTTGCAGGTTCGAAGCCTGCCGGGCCCACAAATAGTCCCTCCTAAATCCGAGTCAACAAAAAACATGGATCACGGGGTGGTAACCTGATACAGCCGCTCGGGTAGAGGCCAGCGATAACTCGCTTCTCCGGGGTTGACACGGCTAACGACTCACCCGGCAGGACCGCCTCTTCGGCCGAATCTCGATCCCAAATGGTCGAGCGAGATTTTGTCCGTCACCAAACGTCCCGCGCGGGACAGGGAGCAACCTCCACTAATGACCACGTTCGCCCAACTCGGGCTTCCCGACCCCTTAGTCCGTACACTTTCCGGAGCCGGATTGACGGAGTCATTTCCAATCCAAGCCGCGGTGATACCCGACGCTCTCGCGGGAAGGGATATCTCCGGCCAGGCCCCCACCGGGTCGGGTAAGACCCTCGCCTTCGGCCTCCCTCTACTGGTTCGCGTCGGCCGGGCCAAACCAGGCCGCCCCCGGGCGCTGATCCTCGCTCCCACCCGGGAATTGGCGGAACAGATAAGAGCAGAGCTCGCCCCGCTGGCGACGTCGATGGCGCGCCAGGTGACCGCCATCTACGGGGGCGTCGCGTACGGCCCCCAGAAGAACGCCCTGCGCCGCGGAGTGGATGTGCTGGTCGCCACACCCGGCCGTCTCGAGGACCTCATAGCTCAGGGCACCCTCGCCCTCGATGAAGTCGAGATCGTGGTGATCGACGAGGCCGATCGCATGGCCGACATGGGCTTTCTCCCGGCGGTCCGCCGGATCGTCGGAGCCACGTGCCAACAACGGCAGACGATGATGTTCTCGGCCACTCTTGACAGCGAAGCCGCCGCGCTGAGCCATCAATACCAGCGCAATGCGGTCCTTCACGAGGTGGCAGCGATCGGGGCTCAGGCCGGACAGGTCCAACACGTGTTCTGGCGGGTCGACGAGCAGGACCGTGTTCAGCACGTCGCCGGCCTCATCGAGCGCAATGGTCGCGCCCTCGCCTTCACCCGCACTCGCCGGCGAGCTGATCGCCTCGCTAAGCAGCTCAGCCTGCTCGGAATTTCCACCGTCGCCCTTCACGGCGGCCGCACACAGGCCCAAAGAACCAAGGCGCTCGCCGCGTTTGCTTCCGGACGGGTTCAGGCGATGGTCGCCACCGACGTGGCCGCCCGCGGAATCCACATCGAAGCCGTAGCCATGGTGATCCAGGTCGATCTCGCCGCCGATGCCAAAAGCTACCTGCATCGGGCCGGCCGGACTGCTCGCGCCGGTGCGGATGGAACCGTCGTGTCTCTAATCGCCGGGAGCGAGGAACGCGAAGTCCTCCGGATGCAGAAGCAGTTGCAGATGCGGACTCCGATTGTGGCGCCCACGCGGGAACTCCCGGTCCGAAAGGGATCCTCTTCGTCCGCGCGCACCGAGGTCGAGACGAAAGGGGTTGCGCCCCAGGCGCAAACTGTTGAGGAGCAGTCGCTTTACGTCTCCAACCTTTCCTGGGAGGTGACAGCCCACGAACTAGGCGAGCTCTTCAGCCAATACGGCAAGGTCAACCAAACCACGATCGTCACGCATCGCAACGGTCGATCCAGAGGCTTCGGGTTCGTCAACATGCATGCCCTGGCTGCCCCCATGGCGATTGATGGGCTGCATGGCGCGCATCTCAATGGTCGCCCGCTGACGGTTCGCCCCGCCCGTCAGGTGGCCTAGCGGACGAGCCCCCTCGAGCCAAACCTTAGGTTCGCGTGGTGGCATAGCCACCTCTAGAACTGACGGACCTTGCTTTTATCTCGGGTTCTCTAGGGAGGAGGAGAATCTTGACCGAACGGGAGGTATCGAAGAACGCAACCCGGCGTTTGGCA
>JBPCQV010000139.1:0-4913 GCA_050997725.1 Acidimicrobiia bacterium | reverse complement strand
GGGGGCGAACATGTCGGCACTGTCCTCGTCGTAGGTGCGAGCGATGCGGTCGTCAAACACTCCGTCGGCGGACATCCGACAAGACTTCCATTATCCGACGACGTCCCGCAAGCGATTTTTTCTTGGGGACCATTAGGAGAGGGTGACTGCTGCCCCTCCCAGGCGGGTTATTTGGCAGGTCCGCACCCTCTCGTGGTTTGCGGATTGGTGGTGAGGGGCCACATACAACACCGCCCTCGATGTGCCGATATCGGGTGGGTGCTCGACAGGGCGATATCACACATAACGGGTGATCGGTGCTTCTTTGCGGATCAGCGACCATGTGGAAGGCGAAGGAAGGGTGTGGATTGGTGAGGCGGTCGGTTTAGTAGCAGGGGGCCTCGGCTCGAGCCGCTGCCGCCCACCCATTCGCGATCATTCGATTGGTTGCCGCGCGATTGAGCGCGGTTCGCGCCCGGCCAGGAGCCAGGAGGCGATGGCCGCGGTCAGCGGAAGGCCGACCACGATGATGGAAAGATGTAGGACCGGAATGGAGCTCAGGGTGCCGAGATCGTTGAGGTATCCCGCCGCCAGTCCGACGTACGCACCGACCGTGCCCAGCAGCGCGCCGAGAAGAGCGAGCGCGCCGGCTGTGGTGGCGGTGAGGGTGCGGCGGGTTGTGCTGGTAGCCCCGGTTGCGGTGAGAGTCCGCAGGTCGGCTCCCGTAGCACTGCGGATCAATCCCACGGTCATTGCGAGGACCCCGAGCGCCAGAAGCGTGCCAACGGCTGTTGCTCCCCAGCGTAGGGTCAGCAGGCCCTCTTGTTGGTCGCGGGACTCGATGAGCATGCCGGCATCAGCGGCCAGGAAACGTGCAGCTGCCAATTCCTCGCTGGTGAGAGGCGCGTTTGTCTCGATCAGCCAGCCGACCCGCGCCGGTTCCCACCCTCGTTGACGGAGCGCCTCCGGTGTGATGAACGATCCCGGAAGCGATGAGTAGCCGGGCGCGATCGTCGCGAAGCTCGTGACAGCCTCAGGCCCGGCGCCCTGCTCGCGGGACGTGCCCAAGAACCTGAGCTCGTCTGTTTCAACCGTGAGGACTTCGGCATCCCCCTCGACTGCGTCGGGACCGATCCCGTGATGGCCGAGCAACTCCGGTGTGGGAAGGTAGAGCAAAGCGACATCCAGCCAGCGTTCCCCATTTCTCCTCGCGAGAGAGACCGCATATCGCCCAAACCGAGGGTCAAGATCCAGGGTTGGATCCATCGCCACGTCCAAAGCCGTCACCATCGGCTCGTCAAGTGTGGCGGCAATGCGGTCGACTTGTGCCTCCAGATTCCCCACTTCGGCCGGGGTCCATTCGGGGATGAAGGGCGAAAAGCCAGAGTCGCCGGGGTCCATCGTAAAGAACGGCGAGACGCCCTCCGGGGCATCGGGCTCGCGAGTCCAGATCAAGATCTGGCTGTCGGACAGGTTGCCCTTGTCGGCAGCAGTGGCGGCGGTGGCGATGACGACGATGGCCACGGGAATTCCCAGGACGAGACTGATGGCAGCAAGGGCTGCTCCCGACCGGGCCTGGTAACGGGACAAGTCTCGCAGGGCCAACCGCACGGCGATCGGTAACCGCCGGGCCGTGACGGCCAAGGCCTGGATGGCGAAAGGACCGATGAGCAGGACCCCGAGAATGATCGCCACCGTTCCGCTGCCGATCAAAAGCGTGTTGGCCTGTCCGGCGAGAAGCAGACAGGCGATGCCGGCCACGATCAATACTCCTGCCAATGCCGCCGAGCGATGCGCCGGGGTGGGTCGAGGAGGTCGACCTGACAAGGCGAGCGTGATCGGGATCCGCGCCACGGCCCGGGCCGGCCACCATGCCGCCGCGGTCGCAGCCACCACTGCCAGCAGCATGCCGGTTCCGATCAACCACCACGGCACGTTGAATCGCTCTATCCGGTGCCCGACCCCGGGCTCGAGCAACGGCACCGCCGCCGTCCAACCTACCAATCCGGTCAGAGCGCCAATCACGGCGGCGATGGAACCTATCGCGGCGCCATTGGCCACCGTCACCAGGCGAAGGTTCTTCTCGGTAGCCCCGATAGCAGCCAGCATTCCCAACTGCCGCAGGCGGCGCTGTGCCACAACTACGAAGCTGGCGACGGCGATCAGGGCAACCAGCAGCAGGGCCACCGTGGCGGCGCCTAGGACGCCCGCTGCCGCGAGAGCGCCCGTATTGGCGGGCCGTTGCGATCTGGCCAGCATGTTGTCAGTTCGAAACCCGAAGACCATGTCATTGCCCGCGTCGACGAGGATCGTCACCTGCTCCGGCGGACCGATATGCGATGGATCCATCAGCACGAAGTCGGCCCGCAAGTCGCTGGGGTTCTCCACCAGACCGACGACTATTCGCTCGGCGCCATCCAGCGTGAACGAGGTGCCGATGCTCAATTGAAAAGTGTCAGCAACCCCGTCGGTAACCCCCACCTCGCCCGCGCCGGCTGGATAGCGGCCCTCGAGAAGCGCCAGCATCGGAGCGCTAAATGGACCTTGCGGGTCCTGGGCTCTGATCTCGATGCTTTCCACTGAGCCCGAGACCGGCGCCTGCCGGTGAGCGATCACCTCGATCGTGCCGAAGTACTCCTCGGCTGCAGAAAGGGCGGCTGCCAAGGCTTGAGGGTCGGAGCCGTCGAACTTGAGGTAATGGTTGACCGTGCCGAACTCGGAGTTGCCGGGGACCGGAGCGATGTTGTAGGCGGACGATGCGCTGAAAATCGAGGCGGCGACTGCGACCGTCAACAATGCCAGCACCAGCGCCTGCTGGCGCCACTCCCGGCGATAGAGCCGCAACGCCCAGCGGATCACCGCCCGTCGAGCGGGCCCACCGCCATTGTCCTTGTCAGCCGTCGGGAGATCCTGTACCAGGGTCATTGCTCGGCATTGGATGTGAGAAGCGAGTCCGGACCGGACGGCGTCATGGTCTGGTCGACGATGCGTCCGTCTCGGAGGAAGACCACCCGGTCGGCCCACGATGCCAGCTGTGCGTCATGGGTCACCACGACTCCAGCTACCCCACCCTTGCAGGCTGTGCGTAGGAGGCGCATCACCGCCTCGCTGTTAGTCGAGTCCAGCGCGCCTGACGGCTCGTCGGCGAGCAGCAGATGTCGGTTGCCGACGATCGCCCGAGCTATGGCAACCCGTTGACGTTCACCGCCCGAGAGCTGGTCGGGGAAATGATCGGCCCGATCCGAAAGCCCCAAGGATTCCAGGGTCTCCAACCCGCTTGCCCAAGCCGCCCTGGCTCCGATCCCGTCGAGTTCCATCGGCAACGCGACATTCTCGACGGCGCTGATGCCCGGCAGCAGATTGAAATCCTGGAACACGTAGCCGATCGAGCGTCGGCGGAGTCGAGCCCGGTCGTTGCGCGACAACGTCGATAGCTCGGATCCGTCGACCAATACCTCGCCGCTGGTGGCGTCCTCAAGACTGCCGGCAAGTGTCAGTAAGGTGCTCTTACCCGAGCCGCTCGGTCCCATGATCGCCACCAGTTCGCCTCGTTCGACCGACAGGTCGACGTTGCGGAGTGCGTGGACCTCATTGGGGCCCGACCCATAGACCTTTGACAGGTGGCGAATCACAAGCGCCGCGGTCATCGCTTCGCCTCCGCTCTCGCGGGTCGTTTTTCAAAGGTCGTGCCGGTAGCCCTGACTACGGGGCGCTTCATCAGTCGGGCGTCGGCCGCGTCAAGCCAACGCACGGCTCCCTCGAGCCGGAACAGCTCAGCGTCGACGATGAGGCCTAATCCAACGTCGTCCTCGGATGCGTCCGCTTTGAGGTGCGTGTACCGCTGCATCGTCTCAACGAGGTGCCGGCGATGGGCCTGGATGATGTCATGGACATCAACGCCGGGCACCCGCAACGCCACCTGCACCTTTATGACGAGTTCATCGCGGGGCGGAGACAAGTTGTCGGCCGGGGTCCGAAGCCACTCGTTAAGCTCGCGGCGGCCGACCCCGGTGATCCTGAAGATGTTCTGCGGACCATCGCCTTGCGCATCGTCGGACTCGACCAGCCCATCACGCTCGAGCCGCTGAAGCGTGGTGTAGACCTGCCCGATGTTGAGCGGCCAAACTTCACCGGTTCTCGACTCGAACTCCTGGCGCAACCGCAGGCCGTACTTCGGGCCCTCACTCAGCAAGGCCAGCAGGGCATGTCGAATGGTCACGGATTCTCGGGTGCAGTCAACATACCGAGTACTATACTCAGTATAGCCCTCTCGTAAACCGGGTCCAGCCTGGACCGAGTCGAGGTGGGCGCCGGCCACAACCACGTTGTTGGTGTCTACTCGCACATTTTCGCAGAGACGGCCGGCGAAGCGGAAAGGGCATGGTCGCAGGGATGCTCCGCGAGCCGTAGTCGTCCGCGCATACTTTTCGCATACTTTTCCGGTTGAGTTCCGGTTTTCCATAGGCTCAATGGCTATAGGGTTTTCCGGGTTTTCACCAGTAAATCATTAAGGAATCGGGCACTAGATAACACGTGATTGGATGAGACGAAACAGGCTCTTTTTGACTGGGGGCCAAGAGGTCGGGAGTTCAAGTCTCCCCAGCCCGACTAAGTTTTTCGAGTGGGCGTGTGCCCATCGTGTGCCCATTCCCGGTCGTAATGCGGTCATGTGCGTTGATAGTGGTCCAAAGAGCGCTCCGGCCGGGGCACGGCGAGCTTTGCCATGGATCGACGCCGGTTCGTGCAAGCGGAGACCTTGGTCGAGATGATCGATTGACGAGTCAGGTGAAATCTGGTCTGTCGCACTCGAGTGCCCAGTTCACGGGGTGTCGCCGGCTGGTGCTGGCGAGCGCAGGTAACTGGCCACGACGCCGACGATCACCGCGATCGCGATTGGCGTCATGACGACGGTCCAGAACCAGATGGCGCCGAGC
>JBPCQV010000117.1:0-4475 GCA_050997725.1 Acidimicrobiia bacterium | reverse complement strand
GTGCTTCCCACCCCCGGACGTGGCGCGGTCGGAAGGGGTCCTTGACGAAGACGGGCACCGCACTCTTCGCAATGCCGGTTGTTATTCGGGTTGGACGCGCCACACGATGGGCAGATGATCCCTTCGCCCTCCACGCCTTGTGAGGCCGGTGGGGGACCGGCTTCGAGGTCGAACTCCTCGAACTCTTCATCGGGCTGTTCCTTGCCGGCGACCGTGTCGACCCAGCTACCGCAGGTGGGGCAGAACTCCTCGTCGACCACGGTGGCACCACAATTGTCACAAACGTAACGAGCCATTTCGGGCCGGTATTGTGCCATGGTGTTGCTCGTTGCGGAGATCCGGCAAGCTGAGCAATGGAATCCCCTCTCGGTGCTGGCCGCGCTCGCGCTCCTAGCTGGGATCTCCTATCTCCTCTGGCGAGCTGCCCGCCGCCCCTAGGAGAGACCGGAAGACCCCTCGGCGCCGCATTAGGTCGCCTGGGCGTAATTTGTCCTGTGGCGAACGCCCCAAACCAAATCTGTCCCGTGGCGAACGGTACTCGTTCCCCACAGGACGAATTTCCCGAAAAGCGTTCCGGTGGCGACAAATTAGGTCGCGCTAGAGCGGGGGTCCGTTTCCTAGCTGACTCGGTTCCCCAAATCCCCCTCGCCATTAACCAGATCCTTCTCTTCCCTGTAGGAACTCCACCCTCCCGAGCGGGGAAACAGAAATGTCCCAGCCACCGGATACGGTCGGCGGGATGGCGTTCTGTTGTGATAGTTGTGGGCGAGAGTCCCGCAAATGGATGGGTTTCTGTGCGGACTGTGGATCGAAGGAGCCGCTGACCGAACGCGCTACGAAAACGAGGGCGAGGCCGGCCCAGATCGCCACCCTCGAAGCGATCTTGACCGACGATCCGTCAAGACAACCAATCGGGATGGGAGAGTTTGATCGGGTGCTGGGCGGAGGGTTGGTGTCGGGATCGGTGGTATTGGTGGGGGGCGAGCCGGGTGTCGGCAAGTCGACGCTCCTTCTACAGGCGGCCGCTTGCCGGGTGCAGGAGGGCGGAAGTGCACTGATTGTCACGGCCGAAGAATCGGCTCGTCAGGTCGGGATGCGGGCCCGGCGTTTGGGAGTTGATCAACTGGCGGGGGAAAGGCTCCACCTGATCGCCGATCCTGATGTCGAGCGAGTCATCGCTGCCGCCAGCCAGCTCCAGCCGGATCTGGTAGTGATCGATTCGATCCAAACCGTTTCCAGTCCCGGGGTGGACGGCGCCCCCGGCGGTGTGACACAGGTGCGCGAAAGCGGTGCTCGCCTGTTGCGATTCGCCAAGGAAAGCGGGATCGCGGTGGTGATGGTTGGGCATGTGACCAAGGACGGCGGACTGGCCGGCCCCAAGCTGCTCGAGCACATGGTCGATGTCGTCCTGAGCCTCGAAGGTGATCCCGATCACGGGCTGCGCGTGTTGCGGGCGCAAAAGAATCGGTTTGGGGCGACCCATGTCGCCGGCATGTTCGAGATGGGCAACGAGGGAATAACCGAGATCCTCGATCCGAGCAAGTCGTTTCTGGCGGACTGGCGGGGGGATGTGCCGGGCACCGTGGTCTTTCCCGCCGTCGAGGGTCGTCGGTCGATCACGGTCGAGGTCCAGGCGCTGGTCGTGGCCAACAAGTCGACCCCTCCGCGACGGTCGGTGCGGGGGCTGCAATCCAATCGAGTTCATCAGCTCCTGGCCGCGCTGCAACGGCATGCCGTGCTCGATTTGGCCCCACTCGACATCTATGTCAACGTCGTCGGCGGGTGGCAGATCGCCGAGCCGGCCTGCGACCTCCCAGTCGCGTTGGCAATCGTTTCGAGCCTCTACAACGTGCCGCTCGGAGCTACGGCGGCTTGGGGTGAAGTCGGTCTCGGCGGTGAAGTCCGTTCCGTGAGCTTTCACGCCCGACGGGAAGAGGAGGCCCGCCGGATCGGGGTCGAGCGAGTGGTCGCCAGCCCGCCCGACCAGCGTTTCGATCTCCGTTCTGCCCTCCTGGCGGTGAAGCTTTGGTGATACCCTGCCTGGAGTGGCAGTCGGCGATCCGATTCTGGATGAGGTCCTGGTCCAACTGGTTCCTGGAACTGCTCTGCGAGAAGCAATTGATCGCATCATCGAGCAAGGTGACGGCGCCTTGATGGTCCTCGGTCATGATGGGGGGGTCGAATCAGTGTGCTCGGGCGGGTTCTGGCTGGGTGGGGTCGGCTTCAGTCCGCCCCGTCTGGCCGAGTTGGCCAAGATGGACGGCGGCATCGTCCTCGACAACGAATGCCGGCGGATCATGGCGGCCAATATTCACTTTCTGCCTAACCCGGATCTGCCGACCGAAGAGACCGGCTCCCGGCACCGCACTGCCGAACGCCTCGCTTTGCATACTGGAAAACCGGTGGTGGCGGTTTCGGAGGCGAGGAGTGTGGCCACGCTTTTCCTCGGCGGGCAAAAAGCGGAAGTAGCGCGGTCCTCGACAATCGAAGCTCGCAACAGCCAGGACATGGCCACTTTGGAGCGACTCCGTCATCGGGTCGATCAGGCAATTGAAGCGCTCAAGGAGAGCCGGCCCTAGACGACCGGTACAATCCCGACCTGTTCATGGCAACCAAGAAGTCTCCGGCCAAGAAGACCGCGGCCAAGAAGTCCCCCGGCGCGAAGAAGTCTGCTCCCAAAAAGGCTGCTGTTAAGGCGGCGGTGTCCACGAAGAAATCCGTGGCGAAGAAGGCTCCAGCTCCCAAGAAGGCGGCCCCAGTCAAAAAGGCTGCTCCAGCCAAGAAGGCCGCGCCGAAGAAGGCGGCCGCAACCACGAAAGCGCCTGCCACAAAAGCCCCGGTCAAAAAGGCGGTGGCGGTTAAGGAAGCTCCGGTTCCCAAGCCGCCACCTGAGAAGAAGGCCCCAGAACCGAAGGCTCCTCCGAAGAAGGCCACGTCCAAATACTCGGTGGGCGACAAGGTTGTACATCCTCAGCACGGCGCCGCCACCATCCAACGCAAGATCAAGCAGTCATTCGCTGGTGTGACCCAGGATTACTACGTGCTCGACATCTCCACCGAGTCCTTGACTGTGATGATCCCCGTCGACCGAGTCGATTCGGTGGTGCGGTCGGTGATCTCCAAGACCGCTTCGAAGAATGTCCTCGCCTCGCTCAAGGGCGAGCCACAGGAAGCCGGCGCCAACTGGAGCCGTTGGTACAAGGTGCTCACCGAGAAGATGTTCTCGGGCGACATCTACCAGGTTGCCGAGGTTGTGCGCGACTTGTCTTTTTCTCAGCAAACCAAAGGCATCTCCCCGGCGCTCAAGAGAATGCTGTCGAAGGCCCGCATGACGCTGATCTCCGAGCTCGCCTTCTCGCTCGAAACCGACGAGGAAGATGCCACCGTCCGCCTCGATCGTGCCCTCCCCAAGATAGAGAACCCGCTCGCTCCCGTTGTCTGAGCGAATTGTCTGACTTTCGCGTCGGTTTTGGCTTCGACGCCCATCGCTTCTCCGCCACTCCTCCTTTGGTCCTCGCCGGCATCGTCGTTGACGAAAGTCGGGGGGTGGAAGCCACCTCGGATGGCGACGTGGTCGCCCACGCCGTCGCCGACGGCATCCTCGGAGCTTGCGGTCTCGGCGATCTTGGCGACCATTTTCCATCCACTGGTCCGCGTTTTGAAGGCGCCAGCAGTATGCGCTTGCTGCGGACCGTGTTCCGCCTGGCGCGTGCTTCTCGCTGGTGGATCAACAACGTCGATGTGACCGTGATCGCCGAGGATCTGCGGATCGCCCCTTTTCGAAAGGAGATGACAGCCGCGCTGGCGGAACTGCTCGACTGCGAACAGGTATCCGTCAAGGCCACCACCACCGATGGAATGGGGTTCATCGGGAAGGCGGAAGGCCTTGCAGTAGCGGCAGTGGTCACCGTTGCCATTTGACTGCTTGCAGGTCTATTCCACGCTTCACCGTCAGTTAGTGCCGCTCGTCCCGGCCCAGCCGGGGGAGATCGGGATGTACGTCTGTGGGGCCACCGTCCAGTCGGAGCCGCATGTCGGGCACGGCCGCTACGCGGTCGCCTTCGACGTGATCCGTCGCTATCTCGTTTGGCGCGGCAATCGAGTGACCTACGTTCGCAACATCACCGACATCGACGACAAGATCATCGTTGCCGCGGCCGAGGCTGGCGAGAAGGTCGACGAGAGAGCCCAGAGAATGGAATCGGTCTTCGCCAAGACCTATGAGTCGCTTTCGGTGCTCCCGCCCGACATCGAGCCCAAAGCCACCGAGCACGTTCCACAGATGCTGGCGCTGATCGAGCGGCTGATCGAACGAGGCCTGGCCTATCCGGCTCCCAACGGTGACGTCTACTTCGCGGTCCGCGCCTTTGAGATGTACGGCAGGCTGTCGCGGCAGCGGCCCGACGAATTGATGGCCGGGGCGCGCATCGAGGTCACCGAGGCCAAGAACGATCCTCTCGACTTCGCTCTGTGGA
>JBPCQV010000081.1:0-6682 GCA_050997725.1 Acidimicrobiia bacterium | reverse complement strand
CGTCGCAACAGGGGGTTTTTGTTCGTAGCGGGGGCGGGATTTTGAACCCGCGACCTTCGGTTATGAGCCCGACTAGTGAGTCCTCAATACCGTTTGTGGCCGTCGATTAACGCTGATCGACATGAGTACAACTCGGAACCGCTGCTAACGGATACCGGCATATGCCAGGGGATATCAGGCGGTTTGTCATCATTTTGTCATCAGGCGACCAAGAGACGCATGCTCTGAGGCTTGCTGGAACCCGGCCACGGTCCGTGGTCTCGACGCCAGGGGCTCGGTTCATGCCGTCGGCCTCAGCTCGAGCCGGCGGAGGAACTGGGCGTTGATGGCGACGATCACGGTTGATGCGCTCATGAGCACTGCGGCGGCTGCCGGGGCTAGCACGATCCCGGCCCAGGCGAAGGCGCCGGCGGCCAAGGGGATGGCAAGCACGTTGTAGCCGGTGGCCCAAACCAGGTTCTGGAGCATCTTGCGATATCCGGCCTGGGAGAGGCGTCGGATTCCGACAACCCCGCGCGGGTCGTCGGAGGCGAGGACGATCCCGGCCGATTCGATAGCGACGTCGGTTCCGGCGCCGATGGCGATGCCGACGTCGGCCTGGGCCAGGGCCGGTGCGTCGTTGACCCCATCTCCCACCATCGCCACCCGAAGCCCGCGCTCTTGGAGCTCGGCAACCTTGGAGTGTTTGTCCTCGGGGAGCACTTCGGCCAGGACCTCGTCGATCCCGAGGTCGACACCGACTGCTTCAGCCACCTGATGGGCATCTCCCGTGATCATCGCCACCCTCACGCCTAGCCGGTGAAGCTGGTCTACTGCTTCCTTGGACTCGGGACGGATTTCGTCTTCGACGGATAAGACCCCCAAGACCTTGCCCTCGGCGAGCACGTAGAGGACCGCGGCGCCACGTTCCTGCCAGCCGTCCACCGTGTCCCGCAGCTCTTCGGGAACCTCCAGGTTCCGTTCTCGGAGCAGGGCCGGGCCACCCACCGCGACGTTGGAGCCTTCGACCTCTGCCTCCACTCCACGGCCGCTCATCGACTTGAACCCGCCAGCGGTCGGGATTGGTCCCCGATCTTTGCCGGCGGTGACTATGGCCCGGGCCAACGGATGCTCCGAGTCGGCCTCGACCGCGGCGGCGAGGATGAGTAGCCGATCCGCATCACCATCGAGGGTGGCCACGTCACGAACGACGTGGCTCCCTTTGGTCAAGGTGCCGGTCTTGTCGAAAAGGACAATGTCGACGGTTCGCATCCGCTCCAGTGCGAGCCGGTCCTTGACCAGGATTCCGTTGCGTGCTGCCATTCCAGTGGAGATGGCGATGACCAGAGGGATGGCGAGGCCGAGAGCATGGGGACAGGCGATGACCAGAACGGCCACCGTCCTCGTCACCGCCTCTTCCGGCTCACCGGCGATCAGCCAGGCGATCACTGTGATCACAGCGGCACCGACGGCGACGTAGAACAAGAGGGCGGCTGCTCGGTCGGCGAGAACCTGCGCCCGGGAGCGCGACTCTTGAGCCTGGGCGACCAGTCGTTGAATCCCGGCCAGCGCCGTTTCGTCGCCGACAGCCTCGACCTTGACGCGAACAGCGGAATCGGTCGCCACCGTACCCGCCACTACCCGGTCGCCAGGACCCTTCGCAACGGGTTTCGACTCGCCGGTGACCATCGACTCGTCCACCTCGACCTCACCCTCGCCGATCACCCCATCGGCGGGAATCCTTCCGCCGGGTCGGACCAGCACCCGGTCGCCCACTCGAAGTTGGGAGATCGAGACCGTCTCGGTGCCGCCATCGGTGATCCGCTCGGCCTCATCGGGCAGCAACTCGGCGAGTGCGGCCAGCGCGCCTCGTGCCTGGCCAATGGCCCGCATCTCCATCCAGTGGCCGAGCAGCATGATCGTGATCAGCGCGGCCAACTCCCACCAAAACTCGAGGTCAAACCAGCCGAGGGTGGTGGCCAGGGAGGCGGCGAAAGCGACGGTGATCGCCATCGCGATCAGCAGCATCATCCCCGGCTGTCGGTCCCTGATCTCTCCGACAGCTCCTTTGAGGAACGGTGATCCGCCGTAGAAGAAGATGACTGTCCCGAGAACGGGTGCGATCCAGTCCGAGCCAGGAAAGGTGGGAGCGGTGAAGCCGAACCATTCCTGGATCATCTCGCTGAAGAAAACCACCGGCAGGGTCAAGATCAGTGACAGCCAGAACCGATCCCGGAACATTGCGACGCTGTGCCCGGAATGCTTGTCATGGCCGCCGCCGTGTCCGGCCTGAGGATCGGAAGGATGGTCGTGAGGTGGCGCCGGCACGGAATGAACCATCGCCTCTCCCTCGTCGGGTTGGGGTTGGTGGTCTTGATGATGGTTGTGGTGGTCCTGAGCAGTCATAGGGAATTCTTCGGGGCGATCACGAGCGGACCAGCCGCTCGATGGCTTTGGTTGCCTCGGTGACCATCCGATCGGCGGCGATTCCATCGCCAGCTTCGGTTGCCTCACGGACACAATGTCGGACGTGCTCGTCCAACAACCCCACCGCCACCCCCTTCAACGCCGCCGAGACTGCGTTCACCTGGGTGAGAACTTCGATGCAGTACTTGTCCTCCGAGATCATCCTCTGCAAGCCCCGGACCTGACCTTCGATCCGGGCCAGCCGCTTCAGATAATCGTCCTTGTTGATCTCATAACCACGCACAGAAATCTCCTATACCGTAGGGGGGTATAGTTACAGACGAGGCTAACCGCTGTCAAACGCCAAATGGAAAGGAATCAACCTAAATGTTTGATCGGAAGAACCCCGCCGTTCCAATACTCGCGACCTTGCTACTTCTGGTCGTGTCCGCTTGCGGCGGAGCCGTGACTCCGAACGAGACGATAGAAAACGACGGTGACTTTGGATCGCCCGCCGAGCCCACCGAGGCGGATCGGGTCATCGAGATCACCGCTACCGACCAGCTCGTCTTCGAACCGGCCGATGTGACTGTGTCTAGTGGGGAGACGATCACCTTCCGGATCGTCAACCAGGGGAACCTTCTGCACGACTTCACCCTGGGGGATCAGGCCACCCAAGATGAACACGAGGCCGAGATGGCCGCGATGGGAGGCATGGCCCACGACCTACCCAACGTGGTCAACATTCCCGCCGGACAGACGGTCGAACTGACCTGGTCCTTCCCCGACGGCGGCATAGTGCTGATCGGTTGTCACCAGCCCGGCCACTACCCAGCCGGCATGAAAGGTCGGGTCTTCGTCGAGGCGTGAAACCGAGAAACTGGCGAATGGTGGCGGCCGCCGTCATCCTCGTCGCCTGCGGGGGCGTTGACACTCCGTCACAGGACCCCGTCGCCACCGGGGCAGAGCTCTACCAAGAGAACTGCGCCTCCTGCCACCGGGCCGACCTTTCGGGTGACCCCAACTGGAAGACTCCCAACGACGACGGCTCCTATCCCCCGCCGCCCCACGACTCCTCCGGACACACCTGGCATCACTCCGACCGGGTCTTGATCGAGATCATCCGTGACGGATCCGGTTTCCCCCAATCGCGAATGCCTGCCTTTGGGGACCGGCTCACCGAGGAGGAGATCGGGGCCATCCTCGAGTTCTTCAAGGAAAGCTGGGGACCACAAGAGCGGGCTTTCCAACAGCAGATGACCGAACGCGACCCAGTTCAGCCCTAAGGCGAGAAGCTCCTTCACCTTCTGGGGTTCAAAGCCGCCGATACTCAATCTTCGGGCTCGAGTCCGGCCAGGATTACGGTGACGAGTCGCCGGACAGCCGTCTTGGACGGCATGCTGCTTGCCGCGGTAATGGCTTCGATGCAATAGCTGGCAAGCTCGTCAGGAGCAATGTCTCCGCGGACCACGCCTGCCTCCGCCGCCGCAGAAACCAGGTCGCGGATCATGGTGTGGAGTTTTCGTTTAGCTGAAGCGACCTGGTGGTCTCGGTGCAGGAACGCCGCCAAGCCACTGTTGCGATGGTGGCGGGACTGGCGGAAGATGAGCGCGTAGCCCAAGAGCACCGCTTCCAGTTTTCCCGGGTCGGCGGCTTGGTCTCGAACATTGACCAGCTGGGCAAGGTGGCCGTTGATCTGACGTTGATGCCAGGTGGAGAGGATCGTGTCGACATTCGGAAAATACTTGTAGAGCGTCGCCCGACCGATCCCGGTCTGTGAAGCGATCTGCGACATCGTCACCGACGAGAGGCCCTGCTTACCCACTAGCTCGGCCGTGGTGTCCATGATCGCCTGTTCCACCTCGTGGCGGTGGGCCTCGATGGTTTCGTTCCACAGCCTGGGCATCCTAGGAAGTATACGCGGTGAGCCTAATCAAGACATACCGTCTGTTAATAGACACCGTGTCTCGTTAAACGCTAGACTATCAAATCCCGACCCCTAGGGAGAGATGTGACAGATCCTGGAAATGACAGAAAACCTGGCGAGGAACGTGCGCGGAACCCAGGGACTCTGTCGGGACCAGGAGTGCCCCGCTGGTTGAAGGTTTCGGGGATCATCGTTGTGGTCGTGATCGTGTTGCTGGTCATCCTCCAAATCGTCTTTGGTGGTCAGCACGGGCCCCGCCTACACGGATGAGGATGTCAGGGCGACTCCGCAAGTTCGCGTTGACCACCCATCTCACGTTCTCGCTCGGCTGGATCGGCGCCGTCGTCGTCTACCTGGCTCTCGGAATTGCCGCCGTGACCAGCCCGACTACTCAGACGGTTCGGGCTGCCTGGATCGGGATGGAACTGACCGGGTGGTTCGTCATCGTCCCGATGGCGTTCGCTTCCCTGCTCACGGGGCTTGTCATGTCAGTCGGCACCAAATGGGGACTGTTCCGTCACTACTGGGTCCTCATCTCATTCGTGCTGACCCTCGTCTCCACGCTGATCCTGGTCCTGCACATGCCCACGGTCAGTCGCCTCGCCGACACCGCTCAACAAGTGGAAGGTGCCAGTCTTGCCGCCCTCGGCGGCGACCTCGCTCACCCCGGTATCGGCCTCGTAGTACTGGTCCTGGTCCAGGTGCTCAACGTGTACAAGCCACGCGGTCTGACCCGATATGGATGGCGCAAACAGAACCCGGTGGACAAGAACCCGCCCTCACCGGTCTGAAAAGGCATGGCCCTGCCATGTCGACGACGGACTCAGTCGTGCAACAACGAAGCTCGGGCGGGACCAGGCCCAACGACACCAAGGCAGTATTTGCTCCAACAGGTTTGAGTCAATAATCTCTGAACAATATGGATCGTGTGGAACGGGCGCGACGACACGCCGCCCTCGGCGACGGCAGACGTCTCTTCATTGTCGATCAGCTCGCTGGGGGTGATCTGGCGGTTGCCGACCTGGCCGATGTGGTGGGTCTACGAGGCAACCTGTTGGCCCACCATCTCGACGTGCTGGAGGATGCCGGGCTGATCGAGAGGCGCCAGTCCGAGGGGGATCAGCGCCGCCGGTACGTTTCGCTGCGCTGGGAGGAGCTCCCCGTGCCAGTCAGCCCCCCTATGTCTCTGGTGGGCAGAGTCGCGTTCGTTTGCACTCACAACTCGGCCCGGTCGCAGTTCGCGGCTGCCCTGTGGCAACAGCTGACAGGAACGCCGACGTCGAGCGCCGGACGCGAACCGGCTGCCCGGGTGCATCCGAAAGCAATCAGAGTCGCATCCGAGTTCGACGTGGACATCTCTCGAGCCAAACCGTCCGCCTACGAAAGTCTGCCCGCTGATCTTGACGTGCTCATCAGTGTCTGCGACCGGGCGTACGAAGGAGACCTTCCCGATGCCAGACAGCGCCTGCATTGGTCGATTCCGGACCCAATCCGGGTCGGGACCCTAGGTGCTTTCCGCTCCGCCTTCGGTGACCTCGCCAGACGGATAGGACACGTCGCCAGGGAATTCGCAGGATGAGCAAGCGAGTCCTGGCCGAGGTGCTGGGCACCTCACTGTTGCTATATGTGATCGTCGGTAGCGGCATCGCTGCGGAGACGCTTACCGTCGATCCCGGCGTTCAGCTGTTCGCCCACGCAGTGGCGGTCGGTGTCGGTCTGGGTGCGCTGGTTGCGATGCTGCAAACAGTCTCCGGGTCGCACTTCAACCCATCGGTGACACTCGCCTTCTGGCGCACACGATCGATCAGCGGAAACGAAGCCACACGCTTCGTCGTCGCTCAGATCATCGGAGCGATCGCCGGTGTGGGCGCCGCCAATCTCAGCTTCGGTCACCCGATGGCGGCCGTCTCCGCGACTGCTCGCCGCGGGATCGGGCTGGTATTCGCCGAAGGCGTCGCCACATTCGTCCTCGTCCTGGTCATCCTGGCGCTGGTCAGAACGAAGCGGCCCGCGGCAGTGCCCATCGCGGTGGGCGCCTGGGTGGGATCGGTAGTGTTCGCCACATCGTCCACCGGGTTCTCCAACCCCGCCGTCACCATCGCCCGGATCTTCACCGACACCTACACCGGTATCGCCCCCGCCTCGGCGCCCGCCTTCCTCATCGCCCAACTCGCCGCCGGTCTCGCCGCAGCCGGACTGGCCGTCGTCTTCTATCCCGAACCCGTCCCACGGCAGGCATCCAGATAGGAGGAAACTCATGCCCGTCACCCTCACCACCGCCGAGAAGCTTCAGATCCGAGGAGCTGCAGAAAGACTCAAGCGCCGCTTCGAAGGACAGCTCAACACCGAGACCATCGAACGGTTCATGAA
>JBPCQV010000058.1:0-8980 GCA_050997725.1 Acidimicrobiia bacterium | reverse complement strand
CTCAAGTAGGGGTTCGACACCCCGGCCCGGTCGGCCAGGCGACGAAGAGAGAGATCGGCCCTCTCCCGCTGCAAACGAATGAACTCGCCGACATGGCCGGTAAGGCCCTCGGGAGCGGTGTCCGTTTCCGGTGCCTGCTTGCTCGCACTCACAAACTGCATTATATAGCAAGCGCTAGCTATTGCAAGCAGAACGCATGCGGAAGACTATGCGAGCGAGCTACCCACCAGACGGCCGACCAGGTAGGCGATGACGCCGCCGATACCGGCGATCAGCAGGTTCTCTGTCCCAGCCCTCACCGCATTGGTGCGAGTTACTCGAGTCTTGATCACCCCGACCGCGAAGAGTGCAACCCCTGCGAGTACGACGGCGATCGTCAGCGCCGTCGAGACCGTCAAGGGAAAAACAAACGGGATGACAGAAGGAATGGCGCCGGCCAGGAACAAACCGCCAGACGTCAGCATGGCGATAGCCGGCCGCCGTTGCTCGGACTTGACCATCCCGAACTCGAGCACCTTCATGGAGTTGAGCAGAACCCTGTCGGTGCGACTGAGGGCAGCCACAGTTGGTTCGATGTCGTCGGGATGGACGCCGAGATCGTTCAGCATCTCATAAAGCTGGTCGACCTCTTGGGGCCGGAAGTGCTCAATGTGCACCTTTTCCAGATCGACCTCGGACTCGAACACTTCGTCTTGTGACTTAGTGGCGAGGTATTCCCCGACCCCCATCGAGACGGCGCCGGCCAGCGCTCCAGCGATACCGGTGAGAAGTATCTGAGAACGCGTTAGTCCTCCCCCCGCCACTCCAACGATCAGCAACGCCATCGACACCAGGCCGTCATTGATCCCAAGCATGACATCGCGCCAGTAGGGACGCGATTCGCCGATATGGGGCTCGTATACGACCGGATCCACGCCCTCAAAATAGCCTCTCACTACCATCGGCCCGCCCACCTGTGTCATCAATGATCATCGTCATGCGGCCCCATGCCTCCGAGTCCGAGATCGCCGCGGTTGTCGACCGGCTGGCCGAGATCGGATGTGAAGCGCACGTCTCGGCGGGACAGACTCGAACTGTGATCGGGGCCGTCGGTGACCATCTTGTGATTCAAACGCTGCCGTGGGAGGCCATGGCCGGAGTCGAGCGGGCGGTGCCGGTGTTGAAATCGTTTCGCTTCGTCTCCCGCGACTTTCAAGCCGAGGACACCGTCATCGACGTCGACGGGACTTCGATCGGTGGCGGTTCATTCACTGTCGTCGCTGGTCCCTGCGCCGTGGAATCCTCCGACCAGTTGATGCGTACCGCCGAGGCGGTGAAAAAGGCCGGAGCGCGGATTCTGCGAGGCGACGCCTTCAAACCGCGCACATCGCCTTATGCGTTTCAGGGGTTGGGCGAGGAAGCTCTGCAACTGCTGGCCGAGGCGCGAGAGGAATTCGAGTTGCCGTTCGTGGCAGAGGTGCTGGATTCGCGCGACGTGGCCCTGGTCTCGTCCTATGCCGACATCCTCCGGATCGGCACCCGCAACATGTCGAACTACACCTTGTTGGCCGAGGTTGGCCGGCAGCCGAAGCCGGTGATGCTGAAGCGGGGCTTCACGGCCACCCTCGAGGAGTGGCTCAACGCCGCCGAGTATATTTACAAAGAGGGGAACCACCAGATCTTCCTGGTGGAACGCGGCATCAGGACGTTTGAGACCGCGGCCCGCAACACCCTTGATATCAGCGCGGTCCCCTTGATCAAAGGCATGTCCCACCTGCCGATCATGGTCGACCCTCCTCACTCCGGGGGGAGACGCGAACTCGTCGCTCCGCTCGCCCGAGCGGCGATTGGGGTCGGCGCCGACGGGGTCATGGTCGATGTTCATCCCGATCCCGACACCGCCAAAGTCGACGGCGCCCAGGCGCTGCTCCCAATTGAATTCGCCGAGTTGATGGACACGATCCGGTCGATGGCGAGTGTCCTCGGCTACCACCTCTAGCCGAATGCCGACTGCCGCGATTTTGGGAACCGGGCTGATCGGCTCGTCGATCGGGATAGGCCTCCGCAACGCCGGCTGGACAGTGGTTGGTTGGGATCCGGACCCTGATGCTCTCCACGGGGCTGTCCAGGTGGGCGCTCTTGATCGAGTCGCGGCAGATCCGCCAGAGGCTGTGGCGGAAGCGGATTTGGTGGTTCTCGCCGGACCACCTGCAGCCATCGAAGCCGAGCTCGAGACGCTCGAAACCGATGCCCTGGTCACCGACGTGGCGGGGGTCAAAGAGCCGATGGTGACAGCGGCCAAACGACTTCGTCGATTCGTCGGCGGCCACCCGATGGCTGGACGCGAAACCTCGGGGCCTGCAGGGGCTTCTGGTGTGCTTTTTCGGGGCGCTACTTGGGTGCTCACCACAGACGAGGTGCAGACCGAAGACCTCGCCCGGATGGTCGAAATCGTTAGCTCGCTAGGGGCGATCCCAGTGCCGATGGAGGCGGCGGTTCATGACGAGGCAGTCGCGGCCATCAGCCATCTCCCCCAGGTGGTGGCCTGGGCGCTCGTTAATCGAGTGGCAAGGGACCAATCGGCGCTCGACCTTGCCGCCGGTGGTTTTCGCGATCTCACTCGGATCGCCCTTTCCGGCTCGTCCTGGTGGCCCGAAGTGCTCACCGAAAACCGCAAGGCGTTGGCTGATTTGCTACGCCTGCTGAGCGGAGACTTGGAAACCTGGGCCGACCTGGTCGACCAAGCCAATCTCGAACAGATCGGCGCTTCGATGCTTTCAGCCCGCGCTGCCCGTGGTTCGCTGACGGCACCGGTGGCGTCGGTCGGGGTCATCCTCGAAGACCGGCCAGGCGAGATTGCCCGTGTCGGCCATGCGCTGGAGGTCTCCGGTGTCGACCTGCGCGACCTCCAGCTCCGCCATGCCACCCACGGCGGCGGCGGCGTCCTCACCCTCTCAGTGCGAACGGCCGAAGCCGCGGTCCTCTCCGACACTTTGCGTGCTGAGGGTTTTCGGTTGCTCTAATTCGGGGGCGTTCTAGGTCGCGAGAGCCAGGAGAGAAGCCATGCCGGCGAGGAGGCCGGTCTCGAGAGCGCCTTCGTCGGCGCGAAAGGTCGAGGAGTGGAGGTCGGCGGTGCGGTGGTCACCCTTGACCCCGAGACGGATCAGGGAGCCCGGCACGGCTTGGGTAAACCGGGAGAAGTCCTCGGCCCCCATCGAGGTGGGGGCTTCGGCGACGGCTTCGGGGCCGAGCAATTCGGTGACCGCGGCCATGCACACGGCCACCACCCGCTCGTCGTTGATGACCGGCGGGATGCCTCGCTGGTAGGAAAACACAACCTTCGGGCCGGCGGGAGCGACGATCTCGTGCACTAACCGTTCCATCAAGCTCGGAATTTCTTCCCATACCCCGCGGTCGAGTGTGCGACAGGTGCCCGACATCTCAAGCGAGCTCGGGATGACGTTGACCGCGGTCCCGCCGGCAATCTTCCCGAAGACCACTGATTTGGGCAGGCGGGCGTCCATTAGACGGTCGAGATGTCCGGGGAGCTGGGTCGCCAAGAGACCGGCGGCGTAGACGAGGTCGACGGTGCGATGGGGCCGGGCGGTATGCCCGCCGGGGCCTTCGAGGGTGATGAAGAACCGGTCTGCCGAGGCCGTGATCGGTCCGGGTCGAAAGCCGACTCGGCCAACTTCGAGGCTGGGATCGCAGTGAAAGGCGATGACTGAGCTCAGTCCGACTGCAGCCCCTTCGCCGACGAGCTCCTCGCCACCCCCCGGATAGGCCTCCTCGGCCGGCTGAAAAATGAAACGGGCTTTGAGCCCGAGCCGAGCGGCGAGCAAAGCCAGCCCGGTGCCGATCGCGGCGTGGAGATCATGGCCACAAGCATGCATGACCCCAGGGACAACCGACCGGTATTCCAGTCCATCCGGCTCCTGGATCGGCAAGGCGTCGAGGTCCGCTCGGAACCCGACTACCCCCTGGTCCGGCTTCGGGTCGCCAACGTCGACGAGCAATCCGGTATGAGGAGTTCGTAGGCGAGGCTCGAGACCTGCCTCGCGCACCGTCGCCGCGATCAATCGGGTGGTCTCGAACTCGACGTAGGACAGCTCCGGTTGAGAATGAAGCCGGCGCCGGATTTCGGTGACCAGAGGGAGGACTGCGGCGACCTCACCCCGAAAGGAACTGGGTGTCATCCGGCTCCAAGGCTAGTTGGGACCTTCACCAGGTGAGCTCGGTACAAGCCGATGAGCCGCTCTCGACTTGGAGGGTGGCGTGGGTGACGGCGAACTCGTCGCGTAGGAGCTGCATCGCCTGTCCGAGGACGGCGTCGCGATCGGCCCCGGCGGCGGCGGCGAGGTGAACTGTCGCTACCGGCATCCCCGATGTAAGGGTCCACACATGCAGGTCGTGGACCCCGGTGACTCCGTCCAGCGATTCGAGCCGCTTTCTGAGCAACCCGACATCGATGTTCTCGGGGGCGGCCTGCATCAGCACCCGCAACGCCTTCTGGCCCACGCGAAAAGCCCGGGGGAGGATGAAAACACCGATTCCCAACGCGATGATTGGATCGGCATCAATCCACCCGGTGAACTGCACGATCAGCGCGGCCACGATCACACCCAGCGACGAGATCAGGTCGGCGACGACCTCGAGGAACGCCCCCTCGACATTGAGGGACTCCGCGGCACCGGTCCGCAGGATCCACCATCCGAGCACATTGATCGCGAGTCCGATTACCGCCACCACGAGCATCGGGCCAGGTGCCACTCCGGTGGGAGTGTTGATTCGGGAGATGGCCTCGTAAATGACATATCCGGCGACGGCGAATAGCAAGACGGCATTGGCCAGGGCTGCGAGGATTTCCAATCGGTACAGGCCAAAGGTGCGGTGATTTCCGGTGCTCGCCTTGCTGGCGGCGGTGATGGCGGCGAGTGCCATGCCGAGGCCGAGGGCGTCGGTTGCCATATGCCCGGCATCGGAGATCAGAGCCAGCGAGCCGGTGAGGATGCCGGCAACGACCTCAGCCCCCAGGAACATGATGACCAAGCCGAACACCAAAATGAGACGTTTCTGATAGCGGGCGCCGCCGCCCACATGGCTATGACCGTGACTCATTCGGGCCCTTCGAAAAAGACCCGCGCGAAGATGCGCCGGGATCGCCGGGTCAGGCTGCGATATTCCTCGCGCAAGATGCCGCGGTCGCGATATCCCAGCGACTGGGCCAGGCGGGCGAGCTCGGCGCCCTCGATCGGAAGGGCGTCGTGGGGAGAACCGGTTTGGAGGAAGAGGCGGTTGCGGAGCCGAGTGCATAGCCGGTAAGTGGCCACAAGATGCCGGCACTCATCGGAGGTGAGGACACCTTCGCCCTCGAGTGCGGCCAGCGCACCGACGGTGGACGTGGTTTGCAATGACTCCACCTTCGCTCCCAAGCGGAGCTGCCAGAGCTGGGCCAGGAACTCGATGTCGGAGAGACCTCCGGGTCCGAGCTTCAAGTGGAATTCGGGATCCTCCCCGCGGGGAAGACGCTCGCGCTCGATCCGCGCCTTGATATGACGTATCGATCGCAACATCTCAGATGTCACCAAGACAGGGAAGGCGCAGTCCCGCCGGATGGCCTCGAACTCCAGACGATCGTTGGGAGGACCTGCCACCGGCCTCGCTTTGATCAGCGCCAGCAGTTCCCACGGCTCGGCTCGTGATTGGTAGTAGAGCCGATAGGCATCAAGGCTTCGAACTAGGGCGCCCTGTTTTCCTTCCGGCCGCAGATCGAGATCGACCCGGTAGGCGATGCCATCGGCCGTGGGCTGACCGAGAACCGCTCCGACCTCGGCGGCGAGCTTGAGCCCGGTCTGGGGGTCGCCGGCGTAGACGAGGTCGAGGTCCGAGCCATAGCCGAGCTCGTGGCCACCCCATTTCCCCATCGCCACGATCACCAATTCCCCGGGACTCTCCTGCTGTGCGGTCCAAAGGGCCGCAGTCGCGGCGGCATCGGCGGTGTCAGACAGAGCCGCCGCAACCGTTTCGACCTCTACCAGATCGAGCAGATCGGCCGCGGCCACCCGCAAGGCTCGCCTGCGCACCAGCCGGCGCAACGACGCCATCCGCGACCCTCGGTCTCGGCGCAGACGCATTCGCTCGGTGGCCATTTCCGCAACTGCGGCACCGATCGGAAGATCGAGGAGCAACCGATCGTCTCCAAGGCGCGGAAGGAACTCGGGGATTCGATCGAGGTATTGCCCGATCCAGCGTGAGGCACCGACCAGCCGGCAGAGATAACGACCGGCTACGGGCCGATCGCGCAAGACGTTTACCAGCGCCGTTTGGTCCGGGCTGGTCGACACCAATTTGGCGAGCTGGATAAGCCCCAGGTCAGGGTGAGGGGTGTCCGCGAGCCATTCCAGCATCAGGGGCAGCAGTTGGTTCATTAGCCGTGAACGGCGAGATAATCCTGAAGTCAGGTCTTCAAACGCCCGGGCAGCTCCGGCGGGGTCCTGAAAGCCGAGGGCGGCGAGACGGTCGTTGGCCTGTTCCCGGGTAAGCCCAGTAGACGACGTGTAGGCCTCGAGCAGCGGCCGGTAGTAGAGGGCCTCGTGCAGCTCGCGCACCTTTCGTCGATGCTCGTGGAGGTCGCGGTGCAACTGGCCCTCAGCGCTGAGGTCACCCGGCCTGTAACCCATGTTCAGGGCGAGGTCCCCTCGCTCGGCGGGAATCTGGTGCGTCTGCGCCATCTGCCAAAGTTGAAGTCGGTGCTCGAGCTTGCGGAGGAACCGATAAGAATCAGCGAGCGCCTGCGCGTCTTCGGCCCGCACATAGTCGCCCTCGATTAGCGCGTCAATGGCGCTGAACGTGCCAGTTACCTGGAGGCGCGCATCAGCCCGGCCGTGGATCAGTTGCAGGAGTTGGACCGTGAATTCGACATCACGGATTCCGCCCGGGGCGCGCTTGATGTCGTCGGGATTGGCCTCCTCCTCTGCCCGTCGCTTCATCCGTCTCAACTCGCGGACGCCTTCGGGGCCGAGCTGCCAGACAAATTCATCGACCATCTCCCGGAAACGTTGTCCCAGCTCGGGGTCGCCAGCCACCGGACGAGCCTTCAACAACGCTTGAAACTCCCAGGGCTCTCCCCAACGTTTGTAGTAGGCGCGATAACTGGCCAGGGTCCGCACCAACGGCCCAGTGGTTCCTTCCGGTCGCAGGTCGGCATCGACTCGAAACGCCAGTCCCTCCGCGGTGGGCGAGGCGAGCTGGTCGATGAAGCTCGTGGCGATCCGGACCGCAGCGCGCAAGTCTCCATCGCCAGCCACGAAGACGAGGTCGATGTCCGAGGCATAGTTGAGCTCCTCTGCCCCCCACTTGCCAAGGGCAATCACCGCGAATGGCGGCGGCGCCTTGTCCGGCGTTCGCTCCTCGAAACGCTTGGTGGCCAAGGCCAGCGCCAATTCGGCGGCGTGGTCGGCCGTCGCGCTGATATGGGCAACCACGCGTTCTAAAGGCCACTCACCACTCAGGTCGCGGCGGGCGATCTCGACAAGGTGCTGCTGGACAAAAATGCGGGGGTCGGTGCTCTCTGTAGCTTCACCGACCAGCCACTCCGGGTGCCGCAAGGTCGACTCCCACAAGCTCTTGCTGGCACCGGCCAGCGCGGTCCAACCGATGGCTTGCGTAGGGGGAAGTTTGGTGCGTTCGGCTAGGGCAAGCACGCGTTTCAGGGTTCCGAGGGGATCGGCTCCCGCGCGCACCGACTGCAAAAGCTCGACGACGTCAGGCTGGAGCTCCTCCCCGTCCATCCAGCCGAGCGCACGGAGCCTGGGCAGGTCGTCGTCGGCTAACCCCAGACGGGCGGGGGAGCGGTTCATTTGTTCTGACGCGGGGCCAGCTCGCTGCGTTCTCTCCCCCAGCGGAAGCTGGGGGAGTGGCCGCCGACGAAGGAGGTGGACGAGGGGGCCCTGTAGCAGCGTTCCGCCAGGGGCGAGATCAGGTCGACAGAGGCACGGCGTTTCGGGTCACGCACTCCAACAGGATATTGGACCTAGGCTCCTTTTCTCGATGCGAATCGCCGGCGCCCAGATCAATCTCACGGTCGGCGCCCTCGATGCCAACGAAGCTTTGATCACTGACTCCATGGAATGGGCGGAAGGTGAAGGGGCCGATGTGCTCTTGCTGCCCGAACTCTCGGTAACCGGCTATCCGCCCGAGGATCTTGTTCTCAAGTTCGGCTTCGTCGAGGACAACCTCGACGTCGTCAGGCGGCTGGCTACCCGGTCGGGCCGCTGCACCACGATTCTCGGCTATGTCGACTTTGGGCAGGGCGAGCAGGCGGGCGCCGATGCTGCCAGCCTCCGCAATCTCCACAACGCCGCCGCCGTAATCCAGGGCGGCGAATGGAAAGCGACTTACCACAAAATCCTCCTCCCCAACTATGGGGTCTTCGACGAGGATCGCTATTTCCTGCCCGGGGATGACCCCGCCTTTACCTGGGATATCGGCGGGATCCGCTGCGGCATCTCGATCTGCGAGGACATCTGGCTTCCCGATGGGCCACCAGCCCAACAGGCAGCCGCCGGCGCCGAGATCCTGCTCAATATCAACGGCTCTCCCTATCACCACGGAAAGGCGCGGGCGCGGGAGGCAATGCTCGCCGAGCGGGCCCGTGCCACCGGGGTTCCGGTGATCTATCTCAATTTGGTCGGGGGCCAGGACGAGCTGGTCTTCGACGGTTGCTCGGTTGCCATCGATGCAGGTGGAAATGTTCTCCATCGTTCGCCCCAATTCGTTGAGGATCGGTTCATCCTCGAGCTTGCCGACGAGCTCAAGCCGGGGAAGGTCACCGAGCTGATGGGACCGGAAGAAGAGATTTATCGCGCCGTCGAGCTCGGCCTGCGTGATTACACGCGGAAGAACGGATTCAGTCAAGTCGTGATCGGGCTTTCGGGCGGCATCGACTCGGCGCTGACCGCGGTGATCGCGGCCGATGCGCTGGGGCCGGACGGGGTGTGGG
>JBPCQV010000039.1:0-3737 GCA_050997725.1 Acidimicrobiia bacterium | reverse complement strand
GGGTTACACCTGGGCCATCCTGATTTGGGTCATCCTCTCCTGGGTGCGCGTCCCCTCGGTCCACCCGCTGGGACGCGTCCAGGTCTTCTTGGACCGGATCATCTATCCGGTGATCCTGCCGATGCGGCGGGTGATCCCCCCGCTCCGCCTGGGTCCCGCCGCCATCGACCTCACCCCCCTGATCCTCCTCTTCGGCCTCCGCCTTCTTTCCGGTTGGATTTGCTGAAAACTCAAACCCTGGGTTCGCAGCCGTGTCCAACGCGGATCCCGGCCCAGAGAACAGTTGCGATTGGTGCTTGGCCGGAGTTGGCAGACCACGTAATGTCGTAGCCAAGTCTTTGAGAGGTGAGCATTGAATCTGACTCCAATCGATGTCGAACAGAAGGCGTTCACGCAGGCTTTGCGCGGCTATCAGATGGACGAGGTCGACGACTTCCTCGATGAAATAGTCGGAACGTTGCGCGGCTATGAGCAGCGCCTGCGCGAAGCGCACGACAAGATCAGGGTGCTCGAGACGGAAGGGACCTCGCCTCAGCAGAGCGGCGACGAGTCCGAGATCTCGCGCGCCATCCTCGTCGCTCAACGATCGGCCGATCGGCTCCTCGATGAAGCCCGCACCGAGGCTGACAGCATTCGCCGAGACGCGGCGGCAGAGGCGTCGCGCCTGTCTGCCCGGCGTGACTCCGAGCGCCAGCGGCTCCAGTCAGAGGTCGCCAGCATGTCGGATCGGGTTGCTTCCCTTCGTAACAGTCTCACCGACCTGACAAACGCGGTTGGGTCCGAGGTTGACAAGATGGATGCCGAGATTGAGCGGGCAAGTTCCGGTCTGGGCGACCTGGCCGCCACCGAGGGCAAAGCCGAAGAGGAGCTGCTCGACGACTTCGACGCGATGTCACCGGCAGACGACGTCGATGCTCCCACCGAACAAACGGCCGAGGAAGAGATGGCGCCATCCTTCGCCGACATCTTCCCCGAGCCCGACAACGCTCCGTCCGAGGAGCGGGAGGCTGAGGCCCGGGTCACGTCCCGGCCTTGGGAGAGGGGCTAACCAGCGGTTTGCGCGCGGGGGCGAATGCGAACCCGCAGCGCGCTTCCCTCAAGGGGGTCCACTTCGTGATCGGCGAGGTCGTCGACCAGGCGAAGGTCAATCGCAAGCAGCTCGGCCATGACATAGTGGCGATGAGCGTTCACCGCCTCGATTAGTGATCGACTTTCGGTCCACCAGTCGAGCTCGATCCGGTCCGTTACTGCGAGCTGCTGTTGGCGTCGCATTTGCTGCACACGGCTGACAAATTCCCGCACCAAACCCTCGGCTTCGAGCTCCGGGTCCGATGCGAGGTCGAGCGCAACGGCCACGAGGTCGCTGTTGGCCACCGCCAGGCCGGCTTCGGGCTGGCGGTCGATCACGAGATCGGCGGCAGTGATGGTTGTGTTGGCGACTTCGATGCCCTGTCCACCGAGGAGCCCTTCGATCTCCGTGGGAGTGAGTTCGGAAATGGCCGCTGCCACCTCCTTGACCCGGGATCCAAGGCGCGGCCCCAACCGGGAGAAGTCCGGTTTGGCCGACAAGCGCAGGAGTCCCTCGCTGCTCTCCGCCACCTCCACCTTTTTGACGTTCAGCTCCTCGGCGATCAGCTCGACATGAGCCTGAACCGCCGCGGCCACCGCGGGGTCATGGCTGATCACGGTGACCGAGCGGAGCGGTCTCCGCACCTTCACCTGGTGCTGTTTACGGAGCGCATGGCCGAGGCTCACCACGGTCCGCGTCGTTGCCATCGAGCGCTCCAGCTCAAGGTCGATCAAGGAGGCGTCGGCGAGCGGATAGTCGCGGTGGTGAACGCTGCGCGCCGTACCCTCTTCGACGGCGGCAACTAGGTCCTGATAGATCCGTTCGGACACAAACGGGAGCACCGGCGCCACCACCGCGATGAAGGTTGTCATCACCTCGTAGAGGGTCGCAAACGCGGAGAGCTTGTCGGCGTCGTCCTCGCCGCGACGCCTCCAGAAGCGCCGGCGGGATCGGCGGACGTACCAATTGGTCAGGTCCGCGACGAAGGCCAGCACCGAGGGGACCACGTTGTACAGGTAGTAACCCTCCATCTGGGTGTTGACCTCGGCGATCAGGCTTTGGAGCACCGACAGCACCCAGCGGTCGAGCTCGGGCCGGTGCTCGGGCCGCGGCGCCTCGGCGAGATCGGCAACGGTGATCCCGTCGGCGTGCGCATAGGTGGTGAAGAAGGAGTGGGCGTTCCACAGCGGGAGCAAGACGGTGCGAGTCACCTCACGGATGGCCTCGTTCTGGAATTTCAACGTCTCCCCGCGCAGCACCGGCGAGTTGATCAGGTAGGCACGCAACGCGTCGGCCCCGTAGGTTTCCAAGAGCTCGGCCGGGTCGTCATAGTTCTTAAGCGACTTCGACATCTTGCGGCCGTCCTTGGACAGGATCAGACCGTTGACAACGCAATTGCGAAATGCCTGGGAGTCGAACAGCGCGGTGCCGAGGACGTGGAGGGTGTAGAACCATCCTCGCGTTTGATCGAGGCCCTCGGCGATGAACTGGGCCGGGAAGGTTGCCTCGAAGCGCTCCCGATTCTCGAACGGGTAATGCACCTGGCCGTAAGGCATCGAACCCGATTCGAACCAGCAATCGAGCACCTCGGGAACCCGGGTCATCGTCTGGCCGCACTCGGGACAGGAAAACGTCACCGGGTCGACAAAGTGTTTGTGCAGGTCATCCAGACGCACCCCGCTGAGCTCGGCCAGCTCATCGATCGAGCCGAGGCATTTCACGTGACCCTGCGGACACTCCCACACCGGGATGCAGGAGCCCCAGTAGCGGTTGCGGGAAACGGCCCAGTCCCGTGCATCAGCCAGCCAGTTTCCAAATCGACGGCTGCCGACGTAGTCCGGCACCCAATGCACTTCATCGTTCAATGCCACCAAGCGGTCGCGCAGCGACTCAACCCTCACAAACCAAGTGGGAATCGCTTTGTACATGAGGGGCGTGTCGGTGCGATAGCAATAGGGGTATTGGTGGCGAATGCGCTCGTTACGGAAGAGGAGTCCTGCTTCCTTCAACAACCCGACCAGCGTCGCATCGGCCTCCTTGATGTTCTGACCGACAACATCAGGAACAGCCTCCGTAAAACGGCCCTCGAGATCGACCGGGTCGACGAGGACATTCAGGCCGGCGGCAGCCAGCGCGGCGAAGTCGGCCTCGCCATAGGCCGGCGCCAGGTGGACGATCCCGGTTCCCTCCTCGGTCGAGACTTCGGTCCCCGAGATGACTTGGAACGCCCCGCGATCCCGTTCCTCCCCGAAATAGTCGAACGGAGGGAGGTAGGTGGCGCCCAACAACTCCATCCCTTTGGCCTCCGCCACCACCGGCGGGGGCTCCTTGAAGTAGGCGGGGAGGCGGGCCGCGGCCATCCAGTGCCTTGTTCCATTCACCTCGAAGCCGACGTAATCGATGTCGTCGCCGACCGCCACCGCCAGGTTGGAGGGAAGCGTCCACGGCGTGGTGGTCCAGATGAGCAAGTTGTCGCCCGGCTGGAGCGGGCCTTTGCCGTCGACGATTTCGAGTCGCACAGTGAGCGATGGGTCGTCGACCTCTCGATAGCCGCCGAGGTTGACCTCGAAATTAGACAGCGGGGTCGTCGCCCCCCAGGAGTAAGGGAGCACTTTGAAATCCCGGTAGACGAGCCCCTTGTCCCAGAGCTGGCGGAAAACCCACCAGA
>JBPCQV010000227.1:0-8222 GCA_050997725.1 Acidimicrobiia bacterium | reverse complement strand
TTGTTGGCCGGGTTGACGAGCTTGATCGAGAAGCGGTGCTTGTCCCACTTGTCGGCGATGGGACCGTCGGGCACTTTGCTGTCGAGCGTCACGTGATCAACCCGACGTAGATCGCGATTGGCATCGAAATGTTGACGAGAGTTATGCCATAAGCGACCCCGATCGCCAGATAGCGGCGCCAGGCGTTGAACCGCGGGCTGTTGGCTCCCAGGCTTTGGAACATCGACCAGACCCCGTGGTAGAGATGGAGGCCCAGAGCGACGTTGGCCACGACATAGAGGGCGACGACGGGCAGCCGTGAGAAGGTCAAGAGAAAGTTGGCATGAACCGCGCCTGCTTCCCAGCCGTCAGGGGCGAAGGGCTTGATGCCCCAGGTGAAATCGGCCAGGTGAAAAGCCACGAACGCCAGCACGATGAAGCCCGACCAGCGCATCGTCCGGCTCGCGTAGTTAGCCACCAGGTATTCCCGGGGTCCTCGATAGGAGGTGGTTCGAGCTCGGTGGTTCATCTGGGTCAGGACGACCGAGGCGTGGACATGAAAAATCGTGGCGATGATGAGGGTCACCCGCAAGATCCAGAGGAAGACATGTCGGGGAAGGACGGGGTAGAGGAAATCTCGCAGAAGGTGGCCGTACTCGTCGATCTCGTACAGCCCGCTGGCTTCGACCTCTAGGTAGATCTTGAGGTTTCCGATCGTGTGGGCGATCACGAAGCCAAGCAAGATGATGCCGGTCACGGCCATTACCCATTTCTTGCCGACCGCCGATCGATAGAGGTCCACAAGGAAGGGTCGGGTGCGCCCCGTGGCGGTGGTGGTCACAAAGACCCATTAAAGCGGGCTCGCGACCCTGACTTCCAGTATGCCTGTTAGCTTGGCTGGTGGGCAACAGGAGAATCGAGGCTGGGATGTTGGAGGCCGTATCGACCGTGCAAAAGCGCGGGTTCTTGGCGATGTCGGTGGTATTGGTGTTTATTGCGAGCATGGTTTGGCTAGCGCCGGCGGCTTCAAGCGCACCCAATCCACCCGGAAACAATGGCACGGTGAAAATCGATGGACTCGCGTTCGATGATCACCCCGGCAACGAGCCGCATGTTGGTTGCACGTTCCAGGTCGACTTCTATGGATACGACGAAGGCGATCTGTTCGCGGATGTGACCTTCGCGGTCCAGCCGCCGACCGGACCGTTCGAAGTAATCCTGACCGATGAGGTCTTCATCGGGGAGGATGACAACTCGGGTGGCGGCAGCGAAGCCGGGCTCGACGCGTCGGAGACCTATACGCTCGACCTCTCGGCCTACGATCCCCACCCCCAACAGGGGTGGCACATAAAGCTGACAGTCAATGCCGACGGCTCCCAAGGCGCCGATGTCAAGCACAAGGTCTTCTGGGTGACGGGATGCGAACCGCCGACCACGACCACCACGATGGCGTCGACCACTTCGACTTCGATGGCGTCGACCACGTCCACCTCGCGGCCTTCGACTACGTCTACCTCGCGGCCTTCGACTACCTCAACTTCAAGAGGGCGCTAACACCGATCGTTCCGGTGCCACGTCCAAACGTGGCACCGGAACATCGCCAACTCAGGCCGGGCGTTTAGTTTCCTGTGCGCCTCTTTGATCCCCCCTTTGACGGCGCCCGCACGACTTGGCATGATTACACTCGTGTAATTACAAGCGTGTGAGGAGCGCAGTATGAGGGGAGAATCAACGGAAGCAACGAAGGCGCGCGGGTCTGCGGGAGGCGAGCGATGAACTCGACCTTGGTGGAGGCTCTTGCCGTCGGACAGCTTTCTTGGCAGGACTACGCGAATTGTCGAGGTGCAGATGCCGACCTCTTCTTCCCGGAGCGGGGAGCATCTACTCGCAAGGCCAAGGCGATCTGTGCTGAGTGCGAGGTGAAAGACGAATGTCTCAACTTCGCGATCCAGCATGGCGAGAAGTTCGGGATCTGGGGCGGGATGTCAGAACGCGAACGGCGCCGAGTCCGCCGGGCGCGCACTGTGGCCCGCCGCGCCAGCTAACCACCAGAACCCAAACCTAAGGTTTGCGTGGTGGCTATACCACTACAATCGCATTAGGTTTGGTTAAAGGTAGAGGCACGAGCCCTGCTCGCCTTGTCCCCGCGGGAGGCCCGATCGTTTCTGCATTTCTTGGAGCTGTTGTTGAGCCGCCATCTGCTGGCTCCAGAGTGACGCCTGGATGCCATGGAACAATCCTTCGAGCCAGCCAATCAATTGCGCTTGGGCGATCCGCAACTCGGCCTCGGAGGGCGTTGCCTGATTGATCGGAATCATGATGTCGTCGAACTCGTCGAGCAGGTCGGGACTGAGCATCTCCCGCAGCTCGCTGAGCGTCGCCGAGTGGACCGCGGCCAATCGCGCTCGGCCCTGCTCATCGAGGGGAGCCTGCCGGACCTCGTCGAGCATGGCTCGTGTCATCGAAGCAATTCGGATGAGCTTGGTTGGTAGCCCGACCGCTGGAGGCGGCCCATCGGTGCTCTCGGAAACAGGCTCGACAGCATCGGGCGTGATCGGTTCAGGTGACGTCATTGCAAAGACACTACCGGTTCATCCATTATCGGTTTCGGAACTAATGAAAGCGATCAACCCTCTTCCACGCGTGCTCGCCAACCCATAAGATCGAGGTGTTTGACATAGGAGGACAGGTTGGTGGATGTGGGTTCTTACCCACCGATCCTCGATGCGGCCCAAGTAGCCGAGTTGCTGGGAATGAATGTGCAGATGGTCAGGCGATACGCCCGCGAGGGTCGCATCCCTGCCTACAGGCTTCCTGGGGGAAGAACGTTTCGTTTCTACACCCAGGAGATCATGGACTTTCTGCGCGCCCACCCGGTGATTCCAGAAACCGAGGCCCAACGCGCTCCGCTCAAACCAACGCCCTAACCACCGCTTTCACGTTCTCAAGCAAGACGTAGACCCCACCTTCGAATTCGAGGTGGTCGGTCGCGACCAAGTGGATCTGTCCCTCGAACCGGTCGCGATCGGTGAGGAGCGTCACCGACATTTCCGCCATCGCCATCTCGGCCAAGCGAGCGGACCAGGTACGCGAATCGAGCACGGTGCTGCTTCCCCCCGACCTCGTCCGAAGCAGGGTGAGGGTGAGGGCCGCGAACGGTGCTTCCACTACCACGGTGTCGGTGGCGAGCAGCAGATAGTCGGCGCCGACACCAGTGATCGAACCATGCCACTGCCATTCGCCAATCCCGACAGTGGCTTCGTAACCGGCCTGCATAGCGATTCGGGCGACATCAGCCAGGGTCCGTTTGCGAGCTCGCCCGAGCTCGGTCAGCCTTTCGACCTCTTCGGCCTCGTCTCGGAGCTCGCCCCCGATCTGGCGCCGGAGATGGCTTGCCAAATCGTCGAACTCCTCTGGGCGCCAAACCATTTTTTCGCGCTCCCTTCGGTTCTCCACAGCCTTGTGGATAGGTTGCCACCTGTTAAGGAGTGTCGGGGCGTAGGTAGGGGTAGACCGGAATGACGGCGCCACATTTGGCTGATCGTGGCTTCCAACCGTTGCCGCGCCCCAAAAGGAACCCTCTCACCCGAATTACCGCCTCTCATCTCCTAATGGTCCTCGCCGCGGTCCTCGCGTTTGCGACCAACATCATGGTTCTCCGCAGCCAGGAGGAGACGAGACCGGTCGTCGTCGCTGCCAGCGCGATCGAAGCCGGAAGGACGTTGAGCGCTACCGATTTCAAAGCGGCAGAAGTTGACCTTGAGGACGATCTCTTCGCCAATCTCATCCCTTGGGAGCAAGCAAGCGGGCTCAGCGGAATGGTCGCGGCGCGCCCAATTGGCGTGGGGCACATGGTGGTGGCGGCGGACGTACGATCACCGGCCGCTCCCAACGGTTTGCGAGCAATCTCGATTCCGATCGACCCCGAGCACGCGGTCGGCGGCGCTCTTATCGCCGGTGATCGGATCGACCTTATCGCAATCACCTAGGAGGCCAGCACCTATGTCCGCGCCGATGTCGAAGTGCTGGCGGTGCCGGCCGACGGGCGAGGCTCGCTCACTGGAACTGGCGGTTACTACCTGGTGGTGGCGGTGAACGCCGATCAAGCCCTCGCAGTTGCCGACGCCATTCGTGGTGGCCCGGTCGAGATAGTGCGGGCCACCGGCTCAACCGTGATCGAGGTCCAGCCATGAAGGAAGTCGAAGTCGCCCTCGCCGCCTCTGCCCGGGAGTGGCCCGACCGCATCCATCGGTTCCTTACCGATCACGGCGGCGCCCGGGTTCGCGCTCAGGTGCTGACGCCCGAAGACGCCTTGGCCGAGGAATATCAAGTCTTGATCATCGACGACATCAGTTCGTTCCTCACTCCGCGCCTCGTTGCGGAAGTGCAGCGGCAAGGACGCCTGGTGCTCGGTGTCTTTGATCCCAGCGACTCTCCAGATGCGAAGGAGCGGCTGCGGGAGTGTGGTGTCGATCAGGTCTTGGAGGCAGATGCTTCCGCCGACGAGTTCGTGGTCGCGTTGCGGGCTTTGGTGATTCTGGCGCCCGACAGCCAGACCGGAGGGTCGCCAATCGAAGAAAGGAACAAGGCGCACGTGATCGCCGTCGGAGCGCCCCCTGGTGGATGCGGGGCAACCGAAGTCGCAATCGCAATTGCCTCCGAGCTGGCGCGCTACAACCCGACAGTCCTCGTTGATTTGGATGAGCTTGCTCCTTCGATCGCCCAGCGGCTGGGCCTGCCGATGCTTCCCAACCTCCGAACGGCCATCGATGCCATCCAGCACCACAACTCGACGCTCGAATCGTCGCTTCGGTTGAAAGACGGGCTGGCGGTCTTGACCGGCCTCTCCAGCGATCGTGACTGGATGGACGTGCGCACATTCGAGGTCGGCACTGTCCTCGCCGAGCTGAGGCAGCGTGCCAGTCATTTGGTGCTCAATGTCGGCTCCCAGCTCGGCGAGGTGGGATACGGGGAGGCAGGGCGATTTGCTCTGAGCCGCCTGGGGGTGAGCAGTGCCGAGCGAGTGGTCGTCGTCGGTCTCTCCCACCCTGTCGGGGTAAGCCGGATGACCGCGTGGTCCCTGGCCGCATCCGATCTCAACCCCTCCGCTTCGCAAACCCTGATCGTCAATCGGTCGCCACGTAGCCAATTTCGTCGAGCAGAGATCGCTCATGAGCTTGTCGCTGCCACCGGCCACCGGCACGTGCAGTTCATCGGCGAGGACTCACAATTGTCCGCTGCGGCCTGGACCGGGAGCCGCGCCCGGTCGGGGAAGTTGGCGCGTGGCTGCCGTGCACTCAGTCGCGAGATTCTGCGCCATGGTTAGCCCAGCTCCGGCTTACGAGGAGATACGCCGTCGCGCCCTGGAGTTGGTGGAGACCACCCGTATCGATCCGGTCAAGGATCGCGATGCCGCCCGCGCGGTCGTCACGACGTCGGTGGACGAGTATCAACGCCGCGCCCATCTCGGCGACGGGCGAGCCCTGCACAACCCCGGGGAGATGGTGGAAAGGGTCATGCGGTCGGTCTCCGAGCTCGGGCCGCTCACCGACCTGATCGCCCGGCGGGACATCGAAGAGATTTTCATCGAAGGTGGCCGTGTTGCCTACCTCGACGGAACTGGGCGGTTGCGGGGACTCGACCAGCCCACGAGCGAGATCGAGAATCGTCATGTCATCGATCGGCTGCTTTCTGACGGTGATCGCCGCCTCGACACTGCCAGCCCTATCGTGCAGGCGCGAGTGCTGGCGGGCTCCGCTCGGTTGACAGCCGTTATCCCACCGATTGCAGATCAATTGTCGGCCACGATCCGGCGCTATGCGCTGCGCCGGGAGTCGTTGCAATCTCTGACTGAGCTCGGTTCCATGTCGGCACCGGTGGCGAGTTTTCTGGCGTTGGTAGCGCGAACCAATGCCTCCTATCTCGTGTCGGGACCACCCGGCAGTGGCAAGACATCGCTTTTGGCTGCGTTGCTGCAGGCGAGCCCTGCCGGCTTCTGCATTCGCAGTTGCGAAGAAGTCCGCGAACTGCACGTGCCGATCATTCACGGCTCTTACTACGAGGCGCGTCCGCCTGCTCTGGACGGACGCGGCGAAATCTCGCTGCGAGATCTGGTCAAAGTCATCTTGGCGATGCGGCCCGATCGCATCGTGGTTGGCGAAGTTCGCGGCGCGGAAGCTTTTGAGTTGACAAGGGCGGTTAATGCCGGCTGTGGCTTCGGCTGCACGGTCCATGCCAACTCTGCACGCGATGCCCTCAATGCCCTGGTCAATGCGGCGATGATGGCTGGCGAAAACGTCAGCGAATCGGTCGTCCGCAAGGTCTTCGGCGCTTCGATCGACATAGTGATTCACCTTGACCGGGACACGGCCGTGTCCGGGGCTGACGGTCCAATGCGCCGTCAGGTGATGGAGGTTCTCGCCTTGGTACCCGCGCTCCACAATGACTTCTCTACTCAGCCCTTGTTTGGTCGCTCGAACCTTGGGGCACCACTCGAATGGACTGGGGCGATGCCCCCCGATTCGTTGGCGGACCGCCTTCAACGCGCCTTGCCGGCGGGTGTGTCCCTGACGTCGATCATGGAGGGGAGGTCATCGGTCCTATGAGGCTCTTGGCCGCCGCCACCTCTGCCCTTGCCCTGGCACTCATCGTTGGCAGGCTCTCCGGTGGATGGCCCGTTGCCAAGCGAAGGGTCGTCGCCAAGTCGTCACACGACTCGTGGCTTCAACAGACGGGTCTGGGAATTAGTCGCCAGCAATACCTGCTGCTCTCCGCCGGAGTCGGCATCGGCGGGTTTCTTCTGGTCTGGTCGATCACCGGGCTGCCTGCCCTGGCCATCCCGACGGCGGCGGTGGTCGCCGTTTTGCCGCGGGCATGGCTGGCCAGACGCCGCAGTCAGCGGCTGCTGCGGATGCAGCTCGCATGGCCGGACGGGATCCGCGATCTCATCGCCTCGATTTCTTCAGGGATGTCCCTCGGCCGCGCCCTCGAAACTCTCGCCGTGACCGGGCCGGAGCCGCTGCAGGAAGCATTTGGCCGCTACCCCACCCTCGCACGGGTCATGGGGGTGGCGCCGGCCTTGGAGGTCATTCGCCATGAGCTGGCCCACCCCGCGTCTGATCGGGTCATCGAAGTTCTCATCGTTGCTCAGGCCAAGGGCGGCCCCATCGTTCTCGAGATCCTGCGCGACCTCGCGGCCGCCACCACCAAAGACATGTGGGCGTACGAGGAGATCGAAACCCTGTCGCTCGAGCAGAAGATCAATGCCCGCGTCGTCTTTGTGATTCCCTGGCTGGTGCTCGGGTTCATCACTCTCCGGCCCGGCCCTTTTCGTGACTTCTACGCCTCGCCAAGCGGGTGGCTGGTCGTGGCGGTGGGGGCACTCGCGAGCTTCCTCGGCATGGCCATCGCGTCCCGGCTCGGCCGGCAGCTCGACGAGCCGCGAGTGTTCACGGGCACAAACCGATGAGCGGCGCGGTTGTTTTCGCCGGTCTGATGAGCTCCTTCGTCGCGGCGGGTCTGATCAGGTGGCTCGCACCTCCTCCGGTCCGCCTGGCGCCAAGGGTAAGGCCATATAGCGCCTCCACTCGGGCGGCTTACAAGTTGGCGCCGATTCCCATCGGGTCCGGCTGGCGACAGTTGGGCAGAGCGCTGACCAAGCCTCTGGTGGCTCGCCTCTCGCGGCTGCTCGACCGAGACGGTGGCACCGCCACCCACCTGCGACTCCGCCAAACCGGTCTCTTCGGGGGCCTCGATGACGAACAAATGGTGGAGGCTTACCGCGTGCGTCAAATTGGTGTGCTCGCCATTGCAGTTGCCCTCGGCGTAGGAATCGCGACTGTTTTCAACCTCCCCACCCCGAGAGCTCTCGGCCTAGTTGGGCTAGCGATCGTGGGCGGGATCACGCGCAATCGGGGCCAGGTAGACCAAGCCATACGGCGCCGACAGGAAATCATGAGAGTCGAGATCTACACCGTCAACCAACTGCTGGCGATGAGGGTGCGGGCCGGGGGAGGAGTAGTGCATGCCGTTCAGCAGATCGTCGATCGGGGCCAGGGCGAAGTCGTCTCTGAGCTCGGCGAAGCGCTGCGTTTGCATCGCGCCGGTATGCGGGCTGTGGAATCATTTACTCGCCTGGCCGCGCTCACCCCGGAGCCGAGTTGCGCCCGGACCTATTCGTTGCTCGCGGCCGCGGACGAGCGCGGGGCCGACCTGGGGTCTGCCTTGTTGGAGCTCTCCGAAGA
>JBPCQV010000216.1:0-6427 GCA_050997725.1 Acidimicrobiia bacterium | reverse complement strand
GGCCGGTCATGGAGGTCTTGGCTTCTCACGGCCAACCCTCGAGCCGTCGTGCGCTGAGGAGGTTTGCTCCGCTGTTGTGGCGAAAGCTGCCGAGTCTTGTGACGTTGGGATTGAGAAGCGGCATGCTCTCGGCTCCACTCCGCAGACCAGCCGAAGGTGCCGGCCCGGCCAACCGCATGACCAACGTGTTCGCTATCGGGCTCGACAACGCTCGCGGCCGAATGGTTCTCCGCCGCGGCAAAATCGACATCCTGTGGAACTATCACGAGGAGAACCAAAGTCTGATCACCCGACAGCGCACAGCCATGCAAGAGCTGGCTCGCCATTACGGCGGCACCTACGCCGACTTCCCGCTGTGGGAGCACTTTGGGCGCACGATGACCGTCCACAGCCTCGGCGGCTGTGCATTATCGGAAACCGCGGACCAAGGCGTTGTTGGCATTGACGGGCAGGTGCACGGGCATCCAGGCCTGTACGTTGCCGACGGATCGGTGATTCCCACCGCCATCGGCAGTCATCCGGCGATGACGATCTCGGCGGTGGCCGAACGGATAGCCGAGGGAGTGGTAAACAGCTCCTGAAGCCAACTTCGCTGCCTTTCGACGACCGAATGTCGGTCGTCTGAATCTATACAGACGACTCGGTCCACGTCTGGCCCGCGGCCTGTCGACGAAAGGTCTGCAGATGCCGCCGGTAACGGACAGCCTCCTGGAGTGAACCCGCGACCGATCCGCCAGCGGCGAGCTCGGCGCCGGCGATCTTCTCGGCTTTGTCGAGATCGACTTCGACCCCACCCAATGCATCGACTATGGCCGGGATGTCACGGCTCTCCACTCGGGAGATAATGTTGGCCGCGATGCCGACCGGACTCCAACGTCGCAACATCAACCTGGCCAAACATGCGACGTCATTGTCCCTCGCCTCCGCTAGAGCTTTGGGGTCTGAGGACCCGGCCAACCGACTAGCGAACTGCCAGGCAAGGTCACGGCATGCGTGGATGCTGACATACATGACCCGCTCGTCCCACGGTCCGCCGAGCCAATCGAGCATCGACGCGCGCGGCGACACCGCCCCGAGTCTGCTCTGCAAACCATCAAGAACCTGGCAGAGTATCTCGTTCACGCGAAAGAAGTCGGCGTGGGCGGCTCCGAGGTCCTGGCTCGCAACGGCCACAGTGGCCATTCCCAAGTCGAGGTTGATGTGGGCGTTCATGCCCAGTAGCAGGTGCTGGAGGATCATCAGCCGTTGCGGCGTATCGGCCGCCTCAAATGCGACGGCCCAACTTTTCGAGGTTCGCTCGCTGCGGCGATATTGATCGTAAGCCTCGAAGTAGATCTCTGCGAAGACAACGGTCATATGCTCAGTGCGGTCGTCGTCATCGAAGAACCCACCGGTACGGACAGCGTCGCGTATGGACCCCGTAACTGTGCGATACATAGCTGGGAACACGCCGAGGTGACTTCGTTCGACACTTGCCGTCTCGATGATCCGGTCGAAACGGGCCAGCGCCGCTTCGAGGCTGGTCGACGAGGTCACCTCTCTACGGTAGACGATCGCTTTCTGCGCTCGCTTTCCTTCTCCGGGGTGCTTTGCGAATGTGCGCGATCCGCGCCCCCGGGAGCGGACCCGGTTTCACCGTGCTCTGATCGTGGACTGACGGTCCAGGCTGATCGAAGGAGAAATCGTTGCGCCCGTTTGAGAGGAAGTCGTGTTCCGTCAGGCTCCTGTCCACCGAAGTCCGCACCGATGTGACCAGGCAGTGTTCGGGACGCTTGCGGTCGCTGGTTCCAATCCGGTCGTCCCGCCACGAGGGTGTTGGTCAGAGGCGGCTCAGTGCAGCTGGCAAAGACCTGCCCGTTGCTGCATGTGGTCGCTGCACCGTTACGAGTGTCACTACTCGAAGGGCGGCGCCCTGGTAACTGCGCGTTGCACCGGACGCCAGGTCAGTCGGACCCGGGAACCTCGTCGCGGGCGTAGGCAGCTGTCAGGCGCTCGATGACCTTCTGAGAGATCAGGGCAAGGGTGTCGATCTCCGCGGGCGTCAGGAGGTCGATGAGGTGTCGCCGCACGGATTCCACATGCGATGGCGCCACAGTCTTGAGCGTGGCGAGACCGACGTCGGTGAGGTTGATGAGCGCGCCGCGGCGGTCGCCCTCGTAGACCTGCCGTGCGACGAGGCCGCGGCGTTCCATCCGACCAACCTGATGGGCCAGCCTGCTGGTGGACCACAGGAGGCGGGCGGCGAGCTCGTTCGCGCGCCAGGGTGACCCATCTCCTTCGGTGAGAGTCGACAGAACGTCGTAGTCGGCCTCTGAGAGACCCGAGTCCCCCGCCATATCCCGCGAGATCCGCAAGTCGAGAAGCGTCCGCATCCTGCGATATCCACGCCACGCCCGCTCTTCCGTCGGGGTGAGCCATCGGACCTTCTTCATTGGTCTCACGGTAGCGAAGTTGCCTGACACATCAGCGATAGCTACGATGCCTGACATGTCAGCGACTCGGGTCGGCAATTGGAGTTTCGTCGGGATGAGGCGGCCCTCAAGGTTGCTCGACCCTCGAGGGCCCGAGCGATTGGCAAGGCTCTTCAGTGGTCTCGTCGGCTTCGGGTTCAGCCTGGCGTTGATGGTCGAGGCACGTCTCGGGCTCGGGCCCTGGGACGTCTTCCATCAAGGGGTCGCCGACGTCCTGCGCGTCGAGATCGGCTGGATTGTCATCGGTGTCGGCGCCGCGGCGCTGCTCGCCTGGATCCCGCTGAGGGAGCGACCAGGACTAGGGACGGTCGCAAACGTGGTCGTCGTCGGCCTCGTCGTGAACGTCAGCCTCGACCTCTTGCCGGCTGCGACGGGCATGCTCGCGAAGGCTCTACTGCTCGGGGGTGGGATCATCTTGAACGGAGTCGCAACCGGCCTCTACATCGGCGCAGGCCTCGGGCCTGGACCTCGCGACGGCATCATGACCGGCATCGCTAGGCGCGGTTACTCCCTGCGCGCTGTTCGCACGGTGATCGAGCTCGGGGTCTTGGCGGGTGGGGCAGCGTTGGGTGGGACCATAGGGGTCGGCACGGTCGCCTACGCCCTGGCCATCGGGCCTCTCGTTCACTTCTTCCTGCCTCGTCTGGCCATGCCGGCGCGCCAGATTGAGCGACGCCCGGAACTGGCGGCCTGTGGGGCCGGCGAGTGAGCGGGTTTCAGTTCGGCGTGAACCTCTCGATGTCGGCGGCTCCTGGCGCCGACCCGATCACCGCCGCCCTCACCGCTGAGCGCCTCGGGTTCGACTTCGTCTCGGCCTCCGATCATCCGTGTGGCAGGCATCCGACGAACGAGACGTGGACAACGCTGGCGTGGGTGGCGGCGCGGACAACGACGATCCGCGTAGCCAGTCGGGTGCTGGGCGTCCCGTTCCGCAACCCCGTTCTCTTGGCGAAGATGGCCGAGACGCTCAGCCGCCTCTCCGGTGGCCGCCTCCTCCTCGGGCTCGGCGCAGGCGCTTCGGAGGACGAGATCGGGGCGATGGGCATTCCTTCACTATCTGGCGGAGAACGGATTGCCGCCCTCGAAGAGGCTGTGATGATCATCCGGGGTGTGTGGGCCTCGCCCGCCTTCTCCTACGACGGCACCTACCATCGGGCGTGCGCTGCGGAGATCCAGCCGAAGCCTGAACAGCCGATCCCCCTCTGGCTCGGAACCTTCGGTGACCACGCGTTGGCCGTCACAGGTCGCGTGGCGGACGGGTGGATCCCCTCCCTGGGGTACGCGCCCGCCGACCAGCTGGGCGTCATGCGCGACAAGGTGCTCGCTGCCGCGGACGAGGCTGGGCGACAGCCCGAGGCGGTGGCCTGCGTCCTCAACGTGGAGGTCCAGATCGGTGAGGACCGCTCCGACTCAGCCGACGCGCTGATCGGGAGGGCCGACAACGTCGTCGACCGGCTCCTGGAGTTCGTGAACCTCGGCTTCAACGGGTTTAATTTCATGGCGCTGGGCCCCGATCCGCTTGATCAATACAGACGGCTGGCACTAGAGGTGGTCCCGGCGCTTCGCGAACGCACCTAACTCCTGGATAGTCAGCGATATGTCCAAGCCGGGCGGGCCCATCGCTCGGGGCGCGTTCGTGGCGTCAGTGCTCAACTGATTGTCCATTAGTGATTCCAGCACGCGTGGGGAGCTTTTCGCGGGACGCAGCGCGCCGAGGTACACACCCGTTACGATCAGAAGACCTCCGAGCGCTAGTCCGCCGCTTACTGGCTCCGCGTCGAGCCACGCAGAGAGCACCACGGTGACGAACGGGACGACCACCACCAGATCCGCAGCACGCGACGCCGCCAATTCTGAAGTACGAACACGTAAAACAGGAACACACGACCGAATGCGGCGGTTCTCGTCGGCGCATCGGCCATCGTGGGTGAGCCCCACGTACTTCCGCAGCCTCCGACATGGGTCGCGCTCGGCGAAATGGCTGTTGTCTCGCCACCATCCCCACAGCATTCTGGACCACCCCGGGATTGATGGAGGCTCCAGACTTTGAGAGGATGGAGCCATGTCAGGTTCAACGCGTGCGAGGTACCCGAGGGAACTCCGAGAGGGGGGCGGTCCGGTGGGTTTTCGACCTATCAGGCTGAGTATCCGACCCAAGACCAAAGCTCCAGGTGGCCGATGAGGTGCCCGCACTGTCCCACATTTCGTTCCATCACGATTGTTCGCTGAGTTCAACTCGACCGAAGCCACCCTGATGCCCGGTTTCGTCGCCCGAATCCAACTGAACTGTCGGTGTCTGAGCGGTGAAACATGCAGGTCAAGATGCCAGAAGGGTCCAACGCCGAGGATGGTCGTGGGCCCGCGGGCCGGTGTTCGGGCTCGCGGGTGTCAACAAGTTCCACCGAGCCCGACCAGACGCTGGCTCTGACCATCGTCTGGAGGGCCTGTCGATATAGGTTGCACTTCCTCTGGGCTTCCATTCTTTCTCCGTTTCTGATCGCTGAGGCTTTGGTCGTAACCAAGAAGGGTTTGTTTTGATCCGGTTCCGTGGCTCAGCTCTTTAGGAGACACCGGCCAATTCGTCTACGAGGTTTCCAACCGGCCGCCCTTGTCCCTCGATGTCGATGGGGGGAAGTATTCGCTCCAGCCACCTGGGCAACCACCAGTTGGCCTCACCGAGGAGCTTCATCGTTGCTGGGACCAGGACGAGGCGGACCACGGTGGCGTCGATAAAGATGGCGGTCGCGAGGCCCAGGCCCATCATCTTGATGGCCGGGTCGTCGCCGAGGACGAAGCCGAGGAAGACCGAAATCATGATCAGGGCCGCCGAAGTGATAACACGGGCCGTGTTCGAGATTCCCTGGATCACCGCATGATTGTTGTCGCCGGTGGCCAGGTATTCCTCTCGCACCCGGGAGAGCAGAAACACCTCGTAGTCCATCGAGAGACCGAAGAGGACGGCGAACATGAACATGGGGATGAAAGAGATGACCGGCACCGTCGCCTCCAGGCCGATCAGATCCATTCCCCAACCCCACTGGAACACCATGACCAGGACGCCATAGGAGGCGCCGATGCTGAGAAGGTTGAGGATGGCGGCCTTCAACGGGACCAGGATCGACCGGAAGAGGACGACGAGCAGCAAGAACGACAGCGAGATCACGGCGGCAACAAAGAGCGGCAGCCGGTCTCTGACCTGGTTGCCCATGTCGGAGAAGCTGGCTGTGGCTCCGCCTACGTGCGCTGTTGCTGATCTCCCTTGGAGAACCGATGGGAAGACATCTGCCCGGAGCCGCTCGATAGTTTCAACGGTGGCGGCGTCCTGGGGCGCCGTCGTCGGGAAGGCCACCAGCGCCGCAACACCGGTATTGGTATCCATGGGGACCACGCCGGCGATGCCGGGGTCGGCCATGACCGCAGCAGCCAGGGGTTCGACCACACTCGGATCCTTCGAGACATCGACCGCGATGACCAACGGGCCATTGATGCCGGGGCCGAACCCATCGGCGGCAAGGTCGTATGCGCGGCGCTCGGTCCTCGTCTCGGGGAGGGTCCCCTCGTCGGGGAACCCGAGTCGAAGGTCGAGCACCGGAGCGGCGAGAGCGCCAAGCATTAGGGTGACACCGATGGCGTAGGGCCAGGCATGGCTTGAGACGTGCTCCCCCCAGCGTCTCCATCCGGCCCCTGATGGAGTCTTACCGCGGGCCTTGGCCTTTAAGGCTCGCCGGCCGAGACGCTCGCCGGCGAGACCCAGAAATGCGGGGAGCAGCGTCACTGAGGCGATCACCATGATGCCAACCACCACCGAGGTGGCCACGCCGGCCGCGGTCATGAACGGGATCCCGGCGACGGCTAATCCGAGGATGGCGATGACAACGGTACCGCCGGCAAAGATCACTGCCTGTCCAGCCATGGCCACGGCACGAGCCGCCGACTCGACGACACTGAGACCGTCC
>JBPCQV010000098.1:0-15468 GCA_050997725.1 Acidimicrobiia bacterium | reverse complement strand
CCACTGGTCGAGGGGATCTCGATCGACGAGGCGTTTCTCGATGTCGGGGGGCTGTGGCGGATTGCCGGAAAGCCAAGCGAAATAGCCGCCCGGCTCCGGGCCGACGTGCGCAGCCGGGTCGGGTTGCCGATCACGGTCGGAGTGGCGCGGACAAAATTCCTGGCCAAAGTGGCGAGCCGGGTGGCCAAGCCCGACGGACTGTTGATCGTTCCTCCCGATGGCGAGCTCGAGTTCCTCCACCCGCTGCCCGTTGAGCTCTTGTGGGGGGTTGGACCCGTCACCGCGGCCAAACTCAACGATGCCGGGATCTCGATAGTGGGGGATGTGGCCCACGTCTCCGAAAGAGCCTTGGTGTCGAAGGTCGGACTGGCCGCAGGTCACCACCTCTTCGCGCTCGCCCACAATCGAGATCCACGTCCGGTCGTCGTGGGTCGGAGGCGCCGCTCGATCGGATCGCAACGGGCCATGGGGCGATCGCCGAAAAGCTGGGATGACATCGAGTCAGCCCTGATTGGTCTCGTTGATCGCGTCACGCGACGAATGCGGAAGGCTGGTCGGGTGGGTCGCACGGTCACAGTGCGACTGCGCTTCGATGACTTCTCGAGATCGACCCGGTCGGTGACTTTGGCCCAGGCCACTGCCCACACCGAACTCATTCTGATAGCAGCGCAACGCCTCCTCCTCGGCGAGGCTCCGCGCATCGAGCGTGAAGGCCTGACTCTCGTGGGGGTGGCAGTGTCAAATCTCGGCGACGACGCGGCCCTGCAGCTTTCTCTGCCTTTCGATCGTCACTCAGGGATAGGCCTCGACGAGGCGGTCGATGATGTGCGACGCAAGTTCGGCTTGAACTCGGTCACCAGGGGAATCCATCTCAGCAAGGACATGGGCTTGTCGATGCCGATGCTTCCCGACTAGGGGATAGGGTGCGGAAATGGATAGCGGATATGTGAGCGTGAACGGCCTCGAGATGTATTACGAGATCCATGGTGAAGGGGAGCCCTTGGTTCTTCTCCACGGGGCTTTCTCAGCGATTGGCACGTCGTTTGGCGAGGTTCTGCCCGGTTTGGCCAAGACCAGCCGGGTGATCGGGTTCGAACTGCAGGCGCACGGCCGCACAGCCGACATCGATCGTCCCTTATCGATGGAGGCGATGGCCGACGATGTCGCCGCCGCGCTTCCCAAGCTCGGTGTCGAAAAAGCTGATGTGTTCGGGTACAGCCTGGGTGGAGGGGTCGCCCTCCTGCTCGCACTCCGACATCCGGAGTTGGTCCGCAAACTCGTTCTCATGTCAGTGACGTACAAACTCGAAGGTGTTCATCCCGGGCTTATGGACGGCCTGGGGGAGATGACCCCGGAGATGATGCACGGGTCGCAGTGGCACGACGAGTACATGCGCATTGCTCCACGTCCTGATGACTTCGCGACGCTCTTTGCCAAGAAAACCGAGATCGGCGACTCCGACCTCGTTCGGCCCGAGCACGCCGTCTGGTTTCGTTTACTCGGAGGGGGAGTGTTTGGCGACATGCCGCCCGGCCTGCCCGATTCGCAGCTCGCGATCCTTCCGGGAACATCACACGTCAGCGTGGTCAATCGCGCCGAACTTCTCGTTCCCATGATCTCGGAATTTCTCGACGCACCGATGCCCGCTGGTTAGCATCCGGCCAGTTTGCAAAACGACAGACGCGGGTAACCCCTATCGCCTGTCAAGAAAGAAGGAAGGGCATGAGCACACTCGGTTGGATCATCCTCATCGTGGTTTTGATCCTCCTCTTCGGCGGTTTTGGATACTCGCGGCGACGGCGGTAGCACGGTCATCGACGGACCGCTCCTAGATCGCACCGATCCGAGTCTCGCCCGACCCGTGGCCACCGGCCTCGGGTCGGCGAGGTCGGATGTGGTCGCGGTATGCCAGGAGCTGGCAGCGGTGCCCGAGTCCGCGCTGGCCAACGAATGGGCATGGACCGGCGATGGGAGCGGGGCCGAAGTCCGTTACGGGGCCTACCGGGCGGCTGAGCTCCTGGAGGAAGCCGAGGTTGCGGCGTCTGCTTTGGTCGCCGCCGAAGACGCTCGCGACGACATCGCTGCCAGGACCATCAGCATGGCGACTTCGGCCCGTTGGGATCTTCACGGGCTGCTCCTCCCGCTCGACGACTCCCTTTTCGATGCCGATCCGGGCGGTGGGGAATGGTCGATTCGGCTCACGATGGGACATGTCATCTCAGGCCAGAGAGCCTATGGCTGGGGCACCGCCTGGTGGTTGAGTAACCCCTTCGTCGCCGACGATCCAGCCATGCCGCGAGGGGTGCCCGACGAGCTGTGGGAGACCCTTCCCGACGAGGCCACCACCGAGGCCGAGGGCACAGTCGCCGACCTGCGAGCGCGTCTCGACAGCGTTCTCGACTTGACCGCTGAACGACTCGCGGGATTGACCGCCGACACGCTCGAACTAGGCGCGCGGTGGATGGGGTTTCCGATCACGATCGGGTTTCGTCTTGGGCGATGGTCGTCGCACATTCGCGAGCATTCGATCCAGATCGAGAAGACCCTGGCGATGCTGGGAAGTGTCCCCGGTGAACGCGAGCGATTGGTCCGCCATGTTCTCTCGGCCTACGGGCGAGCAGAAGCGACCGTCTTTGGCCGAAAGTTGACACCCGAAGTCGATGAGGCGGCCAACCGCATTGCCGGCGCTGCGGCTGAGGCTCGGTCGATGATGTCGTCAGCCGCCCGTGCTGCGGTCTGAGTCCACCTAGTCGAGCCACTTTTTCGCTTCGGTGGGATTATCCGGCTGGTCAATCAGTGTGGCGAGAGCGGCGCCGAGAAAGCGAAAGGTCCACTCCTCGGACAATGGTCGCGTCTCGCAGAAGACGATCGGCCCACTCGGGTAGCGCACCTGAATGCGAGCAAGCAGGTCCGACAATACGCCGCCCGGAGGGGTAGCGCTCTCGGGTGTGGACTTGGATCGTCATGTCCTTGAGAAACGATGCCCTGCGCCCGGTAACCCGCACACCAGAGCGTGACTTGGCGGAGGTCCGCGAGGTCTGCCAGAAGATCGCCTCTCGCTCTGCTCCTTCTGTGGGTAGCAACCGTCGTTGGACGACAGTTGCTACCCAGGGTTTGAGTTCTTCGCGATCCGCGGCCACGTCTCCCGGGCGCGCAACACGAGCCCGGCGGAACCAATCGGGATGCGAATCAGAAACGGGAGAGAGGACTCGCTGTCTGGATTGCGGGCGATGAGAAAGCGGCGCGGCACCATCGAAAAGCTAACCAAGGAGCAGGCGGACCGAATGGGTGTCGCCGTCGCTCACCAAGCCAATGTCGTCGGTGGGATCAAGCTCTATCCCATCGACGGTCAAGGCTTTGACGCCCTGGCAGACACCGCCGGGATTCTCGACGGCGATCTGATACGTGGCGGAGTGATATCGGAACGTCATCTCAAAGCCTCGCCAACCGCGAGGAATGCAAGGGTCAAGCTGCAGCCGTTCACCCCGGAGCCGAAACCCGAGAATCCATTCGATCCCTGCCCGGTACATCCAACCCGCCGATCCCGTGTACCACGTCCAACCTCCCCGCCCGGCGTGGGGGGCTTCGGAGTAGACGTCGGCCGCCGCTACATACGGCTCGACCTTGTATCGGTAGATGCCGGCCCGGGTGCTGCCGTGGTTGATCGGGTTGAGAATGCTGAACAACTCGCCGGCCCGATCGCCGTCGCCCAGGATCGCAAACGCGATTACAGACCAAATGGCCGCGTGCGTGTACTGACCACCGTTCTCGCGGACGCCGGGGACGTAGCCCTTGATGTAACCCGGATCGACGTCCCAATTGTCGAAAGGCGGAGTGAAAAGCAACACCAGGCCGTCGCCTCGCCTGACGAGATATTCCTCCACCGCCTCCATCGCCCGCCGGGCCCTTTCCGGTTGACCGCCGCCATGCATCACCGACCACGATTGGGCGATCGAATCGATCCGGCATTCAGGGCTGGCGGACGAACCGATCGGCGTCCCGTCGTCGAAGAAGGCCCGGCGGTACCAGTCTCCGTCCCAGCCGTGCTCTTCGATCGCCTCGCGTAGTTCCTTGGCCGATCGGCGCCACCGGGCAGCCACCGAGGATTTGCCCAGCTCGTCGGCAAGTACGGCGAAACGAGAGAGGTTGGCTTCCAGGAACCAACCGAGCCAGACGCTTTCACCGGTCCCGTGTTCCCCAACCCGATTGAACCCATCGTTCCAATCCCCGGTGCCGATCAGTGGGAGGCCCTGTGTACCCAAGCGGGCGATTGCCCGATCCAAAGCCTTGCGACAATGTTCAAAGATCGTCGCCTCGCGGCTAGAGACCTCTGGGGTGAAGTAAGCCTCGTCCTCATCGGGCCCGAGCTTGGGCCCATAGAGGAACGGAACGACCTCCTCGAGAAGGGTGGCGTCTCCCGTTACCTGCTCGTAATGGGCCACCGCATATGGCAGCCAGAGGTAGTCGTCGGAGATACGGGTCCGCACTCCTTTGCCCGATGGCTCGTGCCACCAATGCTGGACATCGCCCTCTTCAAACTGCCGGCTTGCAGCCTTGAGCAGATGCTCGCGAGCCAGGGATCGCAGGGGAACCGTGAGCGCCATCACGTCTTGGATCTGATCCCGAAACCCGAACGCCCCGCCAGCTTGATAGAAGGCTGATCGGCCTTGGACCCGGCACGCCAGCACTTGGTAAAGCAGCCAGCGGTTGATCATCAGGTCGAAGGATCGGTCCGGGGTCTTGACGGTGACGGCTCCGAGGACGTCCTTCCAGTGATCGGAAACCTGCCGATTCGTCATTGTGAGATCCATGGTCCTTCGGTAGGACTCGATGAGATGGCGGGCATCTTCTAGGTCGCGGCCCTGGCCAAGCAGGATCGTGATCTCCCGCTGTTCACCGGGCGCCAGCACGATCCTCTGTTGGAGGACCGCACAGGGATCGAGCCCAGCTCCCGAGCTCTTCATCAAGGCGAATCCCCGTTGCAGCCCGGCCGGCTGATCGGCGCTTCCATGCCTACCCAGAAACTCGGTGCGATCCGTGGTCCAGCTCCCGACGGTGCCTCCCATATGAAGGAACGCCACCCGCTCCGAAGATTCGGGGTTCCATGGGTTTCGGGCGAGCAGGGCGCCGGTCTCGGAATCGAATTCGGTAAAGAGGCGCAGCGCCGAGTCGGACCGGCTCGTGCCCAACACCCATTCCGCATAGGCGGTCACCGACAACGATCGCTTGCGGCTGGAACGGTTACGGAGGTACAAGCGAGTGAGCTTGATCGAGTCTTCCAAGGGAACGGTGTGGATCAGCTCGGTCTCGATGCCCCGAGAGGTGTGCTCGAACCTTGTGTACCCGGGGCCGTGGTGGACCACATAGATGCCCACCGGGTCGCGAATTGGGAGGGCAGTGGGCGTCCACACCTCTCCGTTGTCATCGTCTCTGATGTACACGACCTCTCCGGGAGGATCCGAGATCGGATCGTTGGACCAGGGAGTGAGCTGATTCTCCCGGCTGTTCTCCGACCAGGTGTAGCCCGAGCCGGATTCCGAGACGAGAGCGCCGAAATTGGGATTGGCGATCACGTTGATCCACGGAGCGGGGGTGGATTGGGCCTCACCGAGGACGACTACATACTCCGAGCCGTCGGCGCTGAAACCTCCCAGCCCGTTCCAGAACCCGAGGTCGAGCCGGGGTGGAGGACCACCGGGTTGCGCGAGGAGAGGGAGGCGGGGCCGAGATCTGACGAGTTGAGGATGCACCGACGTCCGCGCCAGTTGGTCGGCAATCGTTCCATGGTGGCTGAGCAGGATTGTCCGCGCCGCCGCAGTCAAAACGAGGCGCTCTTCGGGGCTGAGCTGATCATTCTGAAGGATGAACGCCCCTCCGTCGGGCTCTTCCCGACCCCGGCGCCCGCTTCCGCGCACCAACTCCTCAATGGCGTGCTGGAGGTCGTCGCTGTAGGTGCCCGGTTTCTGGTTGATCACCACCAGGTCGGCGTAGAGGCCTTTCATCCGCCAGTACTCCTGTGCGCGGAGCAGGTCGCGGACGATCCCCCGATCCTCGGGTTGATCGATCCGGACCAGCACGATCGGGAGGTCACCTGATATCCCGTGACGCCACAGCATTTCCTGACGGCCGGAAGCGCGGGCTAGAACGGGTGGCGGCGCTCGACGCGACGGATCGGTGTAGATGAGCGCCCCGGCCAGCTCTTGAAAGGTGTGCGCCTGATCCGGTTCGATCCCGAGGTGATGGAGACGTACCTGGGCCTGAGTCCACGCGAGGGTCTTGTTCCGCTCGAAGACCGCCGAGTCGGAGAACTTGTCGACCAAATCGGTGGCCGTCACCCGATCGTTCGCGACCACTGTTGCGAAGATGACGTGCGCAGTCCCTCCCGGTCGAATTCGCACTTTCTTACGAAGGCTGAAAATGGGGTCGAGCACCGGGCCGGTCGTGTTCGAGAGCGGTCGATCGAGTGCTGCCGGCTGGTGGACGTTCCTGCCTCGGCCCAAGAACCGGGAGCGGTCGGTCTCGTATTGGAAGCCGCCCGTCACCTCGCCGATGACGCTGACGACGTGACCCGCCCACAGGGTTTCTTCGGCGCCGGTCCGGGGTCTCCGAGTCGCCAGCAGCGCTTCGTGCCCGGGCACTACCTCGGTCTGGACGAAGAGGTTGGAAAACGCCGGATGGGAAGCATCAGCCTTCGCGGGGGCAAGGACGATCTCGGCATAGGAGGTCACCTCCAGCTCGAGCTCGACCGCGCCGAAGTTGGTGAGGGTGAGGCGTCGCACCTCGGCATCGTCTTCAGCTGAGACAACTACCTCGAGGGTCGTCTCCACCACCCCATCGCGGCGGGAAATCTCGGCGTGATCCTCGGAAAGCAATACCGTGTATTGGCTGGCCTCGACCCGACGGGGTTGATACCCCGCTGACCACGAGCGGCCGGTGTTTTCGTCCTTGATGTAGATGTAGCTGCCGAATTCGTCCGCGGTCGCGTCTTCCCGCCAACGAGTGACCGATTGCCGACCCAGCTGGCTGTATCCAGAGCCGGCCCCAGTGATCATCACCGAGTAACGGCCATTGGAGAGCAGATGAGTAACCGGCACTCTGGTGTGCGGCGACGAGAACCGACGGACAACGGTTTCGGATCGTTGCTGCAAGCGGGTCGAGGCGGCCACCTCCTCCGCCCGAGGTCGAGCAACTTCGACGTCGCGGGGGATTTGCTCGTGCAGCAGCAATTCGGTCGCCATCACCAGAGGCTCTGAGTGGAACAGGTCTCGGATCAACCCGGCAAAGACCACATTGGCCAGAGCCACCAGTGTCATCCCTTGGTGGTGCGCCATGAACGCCTTGACCAAGACCGGTTGACCGTCGTCGGGCACCCGGGTAGAGGTGAAGTCGATGGACTCGTAGAAGCCGAAGCGGCCCATCGCTCCGAGGCCGGCCAGCTCCTCCAGATTGTCGAACGCTGCTTTCGGCTCCACCATCGCTGCCAGGACCGTGGCATAGGGGGCGACCACCAAGTCCTCGCTCAAGCCCCGCTCGAAGCCCAGTCCCGGGACCCCGAATGCGGAGTACTGGTAAATCAGACGCGTATCGCGGGCGGCAAAGGCCGACTCGGAGATACCCCACGGGATAGAGCGGGATCGGCCGTACTCAATCTGGCGACGCACCACCGCTCGATAGGTGGCGTCGAGAACGCTTCCGGGCGGAGTTCGCATGACCAGGTAGGGCATCAGGTACTCGAACATCGACCCCGACCAAGAGATCAGGGCCGCCTCAGTGCCGAGGGGCGTCATTGGGCGACCGAGATGAAACCAATGCGCAGGGGGAAGGTCGCCTTTAGCGATCCCGATGAAACTGGCCAATCGAGCTTCGGAGGCGAGCAGGTCATAGTGACTCCCGTCGAGCCCCGTTTCCGAATGCCCAACCGCCAAGAGCTTGTTGGCCGGGTCGAGCAGGAACTTGAAGTCCATAGTCGTCGCCAGGCTCGCCGCGCTGGTGGCCACTCGCGATAGCCGATCCTCGAGGTTCGAGGTTGCGTCGGACTCGGCATCGCGCAGATGGCTGCCGACAGTTCTCATCAGTGTTTCCGCGAGCTGCGAGAGCTCATCACCTAGTCCTCCCGCTGCCGCCGTCTGCGCGATGTCTTGCACCGTGAGGGCGACGTCTCTCATCGACCTGAGGACTGCTGTTTCGTTCCGCTCGCCGCTGGCAAGGGAATCCACCAGCTCTTCCATCTCCTCGACGGCCCGATCGAGGTCGGAGGCTGACACCACTTCGATCATCGAGTGCGCCCCGAGGAGGCCCCCGGCCGCCTCTTTGAACAGGAGAATCGTGTCGCGGATCCCCGCCGCCACCTCGGAACCCGAGTTTCGCCCGGACTCCCGCACACAGCCCCGGGCGACGGTTAGAAGGTGCCCGGCCAGATTCCCGCTGTCAACCGAGGAGACGTAACGAGGGGCGAGTGGCTGGCTGGTGGTGGTGTCGTACCAGTTGAACAGGTGGTTTTCATACTTATCAAGTCGATCGACGGTCGCCAATGTGTTCTCGAGTCGTTCGACCATCTCGACGCGACCGATCCAACCAAATTCCCGTGCCACCAGGACCGACAGCAGGTAGAGGCCGATGTTGGTCGGCGAGGTCCGGTGAGCGAGGTCTACGGGATCTTCCTGAAAATTGTCGGGGGGGAGCCAGTTCTCCTCCCCTGTGACAAATGTCTCGAAAAACCGCCAGGTCCGGCGGCCGATCATCCTCATGGATTGGATTTCGGCTTGCGCCAGCGTCGGGAGCAATATGGGGGCCCGCGGCAAACTTGCCACATAGGCAATGACGGGGGACAAGACCCAGAGACCTGCCCACGCCAGTGCCACGGGCAACGTCTCGGGTCGGAGGAGGGCGGCACCCGTCGCCGCGATCAAGCCCACCACACTGGCCGTACCCATTCGATGGAGAAACCCAGGGAGGCTCAGATCTGAACGTCGTTCCGCTTCCTCGGCCGAAAGCCAGGTCAAAAGACCGCGCCGTGAAACCACAAGTCGCCAAAGGGTGACGAAAATGGCGTTGGCGGTCAGCTGAGCCTGATGAGCCAGGAAGGCGGTTTGGAGAACGAGCCGCTCGCCAATGCGGATGAGGTCACCGGAAAAGCGGCTGAAGCGAACAGCTCCGGGGGTGGTCGTTCGACGGGGAATCATCCGCTCCAGCAGGGGCAGCAGCGCCGGGAAAGCCAGCGTGGCGATAACGAGGCCAATCCATGGCCAGACCGGGACCCCCGGCAGGACGAAGGCCGCGAGAAGCGTCAGCACGGCGCCCGGAGCCACCAGGCTGCGACGCAGGTTTTCGACCATCTTTAGACGACCAAAGCCAGGTAGCCGGCCACGGAGGCCGAGGATCCAAGGGAGGAGTTGCCAGTCGCCGCGGATCCACCGATGCTGTCGCGAGGTTGCAACTTCGTAATCGCTGGGGAATTCCTCGAATACCTCAACGGTGCTAGCGAGCCCGGCGCGAGCGAACGTTCCCTCGAACAGGTCGTGGCTGAGGAGGGCGTTTTCGGGGATTCGGTCGGCGAGCGCAGCCTCAAACGCATCGATGTCATAGATGCCTTTGCCGGCGAACGACCCTTCCCCGAACAGATCTTGAAAAACGTCGCTCACGGCGGCGGCATATGGGTCGATGCCGGCCGGGGCGGAAAAGACCCTTTGAAAGATCGAAGTGCCCGTCGAGCTCAAAAACGCGGTGACCCGCGGTTGCAGAATTCCGTAGCCAGACACGACTCGGCCTGCCTCGGCGTCGAATATGGGTCTATTGAGGGGGTGGGCGATAGTCGCCACCAGCCGAGTGGCTGCACCGGGCGGAAGCCTGGAGTCGGCGTCGAGGGTGACGACAAAGCGGACCCCGGCCGGCGGCTTGCTGCCGGTGGAGAGATACGTGGTGTCCTCGTTGCCCCGCAGCAACTTGTTGAATTCCACCAGCTTGCCCCGTTTCCGTTCCCACCCCATGTAGTGGCCTTCGCCAGGGTTGAGGAGCCGGTTCCGATGAAACAAGAGGAATCGTTCGCTGCCGTCGCTGCAAGGACCGTGTCGCCCATTAAGTTGCGCGATTGCCTCAATCGCCATTTGCAGAATCTCGGCGTCGGCGTCGGTGCTCGGTTCGTCGGAGTCGGGCCAGTCGGTCAGCAGAGCAAACCGAAACTCCCCGTCGGAATGAGCCAAATAGTGGATCTCGAGCCGCTCGACGAGCTTGAGCAGCTGATCGGTGCTCGATAGCAAGGCCGGGATCGCCACCACCGTCCGCTCGGCGTCGGTGGGACCACGGGGCAGTTCCAACGAGGGAAGCGCATCTGGCTTGACCAAAGCGAAGACGACCCGGTTCACGATCGCAACGGCTAGCTCAGACGCAGGAAGCACAGCCAGAGCCCCCACCATGATTGCCCAGAAGCCGGCCGACGCCGCGCTGAGAGCGACCGGAATGGCGAGGATCAACGCCAGCGCCGCCGTGATCGAGCCCACGTACGCCATGGCCGCGTGTGCGCCGAGAGCTCGCCGCAGTTTCGCTACCCATGGCACCCGATACCGGACCATTTCCTCGAGCTGGTCGCGGCCCGGTCCGATCAAGTAGTAACCGGGGTCCCTTTCCGGCTGGCCCATTCCGTGATCCGATGTCAGCGAAATAGCGGCGCGCGTGATCTCGATTTCGGCCAAGGGCGAATCCCGAGCCGTCGCTTCGATCGCATGTCGGTAGAGGTCGTGGGTGTCGAAGCTCATCTCGGCGTACGGTCCGTCTTCGGTAAGCAGCCGGTCGACCAAGCTCACCTCCTCGACAAAGCTCGACCAGTCGAAGGTCGATATTTGCCGGAAGCTTGTGATCACGTTGCGGACGCTGACATTGGTGGCGGCTTGGCGCTGGTGGACCTCGTTGATGAGCTCGTCGGGGGTGATCCCACGTGTTTCGAGTCGGCTGAGAAGTTTGTCCAAAGGAACGGTCGTGTCCGGATCGTGGGCCCGGAGCCGTTGGAGAAGTTGCACGGCGAACGCGCCTGGCAAATCCTCTGACTCCTGCCTGAGGGAACGTTCCGCCTCATCAGCGAAGTCCTTGGCTTCGAGCAGCTCGTCGGCGACTCGATCGGCCTCTCGCCGGAGGGTGCGGCCCTTGACGATCAGGTCCGCCAGCCGCCGTAGATTCTCAACGAGTACCAACCGCAGCGTGATCGGCACCGCCCACAGCTCACCCATCGTGAGCGGCTGGACCTCTTGGTAGGCATTGATGAATCGGCCGAGAGCTTCAGAGTCGAAACGACTATCGAGATGAGACACGTACGCCCAAGCGATGCCGTAGACCCCGGGGTAGCCAGCGAGGTGCCCGGAGGCAATCTTGGGAAGCTCCCGGTAGTAGTCGACGGGCAGGCTTTCGCGCACGTCATGCAGCTGTGCCTCGACCAGATGGAAGTTGTCGACCAACCATTCGGCCGCCGGGGTGACGAGCGTCTCCTCGCGGATTGCTCGGGCGAGCTCGCGGTAGGTTGCGAGCAGAACATCGCCGTTTTCCTTCAGACGTCCGAGGAGAGGGCCGAAGCGCCCCCGACCGTCGATCGAAACTTGAGCGTCGGCCAGGCTGCGGGCATGCTCCTCAAGCCGATCGAGACTGAACAGCTCCGCTCTGATCGGCTCCGAGTTCGACACATCGGGCCGGACGGACACCCTGAACATCCTGCGAGCATACGTGTAGAGCATCAGGCATTTGCGCAGGCCCTGCGTAGGCCCACGGCAGGCAGAGGGTCGGATCTCAGTCCAGCCAGCCGCCCTGAAACCCGGCTCGTCTGAGCCCGTTGACGATGTAGGGACAGTTCCTCATTAGTTGCCAGACCAGATCGGAGCGGAAATTCTCGATCATGACGACGATTGGGCCCTGGTTGATTCCGTAATTCCAGGGCGAAACCCAACCAAACGGGTTGCCGGACTCGTGCGGGAAAAGCGGATTGAAGGTCGCCTTGAAGCCGTAGTCCTCATCCTGTATCAACTCAACGCTATCCGAGAAGTAGCGCAGCGTGGGCAGCACTATTTCGGGGGCGAATGGAAGCGAAGCTGCCACCGCCCAGGGGGCAAGGGTTCCATCGTCGGGGCCGAAAGGAACACCGCGGGCGCGGTAATCGAAGAACTTTCGCTTGATCCCATCGATCTGCAGCGTTGCCGGCCCGGGCCCGTCGCTGGCGGTCAGGCCCCAGCAGAGCTCGCCGTACATGGGGAATTGCCTTGGATTGCAGATCGCGTATTGCTGCTGCAGATAGGTCGCTCGGCGGCTGTTCTCGAAATAGTCGAGGCCGCGGTGGTGCATGAAGTCGTCCTGAATCTCGCGGAGGTCGATCCACATGTGGGAGAGCTGATGGATGAAGAGCGGTCCGGCGTAGAGGAGCTCGATGCCGTAGATCTTCTTCCACCGATAGGTCTCGCAGAACGCCGCGTAGCTCTCTGGCGGCAAAGGGAAGGTCGGCGAGCCCAATCCGAGAACGTAGAGGAGAATGGCTTCGTCATAGCCCCGCCAGCGGTATTTGATGAACTTTGTCTCCGGCTTCCATCCATGGGTGACGGTTGCCTCTCCGTTCTGCGCCCATTGCCAATCGGCGCGGCGATAGAGGCCGTCGGCGAGAGCTCTGATTTCGGTTTCATCTGCCGAGTCCCGGTCGAAGTACTGGGCTGTAGTGAGTGCCCCGGCGAAAAGAAGGGCGCTGTCGACCGTCGAGAGCTCGCATTTCCACGCCCGCCTGCCCGTGTCCATATCGAGCCAGTGATAGAAGAAGCCCTTGTACCCAGACGCATCGGGTTCGGGTCCTTGCCGGGCTTGGTCGAAGAACCGAAGAGTGGTCAGGGTCTGCTCGATTGCCTCGTCCCGCTCCCAATAACCCCTTTCGACCGCGGCTGGATAGGCGGCCAACGCCACACCCACCGCCGCAATGCTCGCCGGCCAACCCTTTTGCGACTTGTCGGCGATTAGCCCGTTGGCCGGATTTACCTCGTTGAGGAAGTAATCAAACGAGCATTTCTGAACGCGGTCGAGAAGACCATTGTCATCCTTGGAATCAGCCATCTGCGGGAACGTAGGTTGGCAGGATGAAACTTGACTGGGACGCAATGTCCCCAGTCTCAGGGTTTGAGCAAGTAGCCGGCTGTGAGCAGCTCGGAATGGAACCAATGAACGATCGGGGCATTGCTGATGTCGAAGGTGGTTGTGTCGATGATGATCGTGCGCGGCGTGGATTCGGCGTAGGGCGTGTTGTCCCTTTCGGTGGCATACGCGAAGCGACCATCAGCCGAGAAGGCGAGTTCGTAAAACGGGGTCCCAACCTCGAAGCTAGGTGACAGCAGGGGCACGAGCGTGTCGGCATCGAGGAGATGAAGCCCAGATGAGCCGAACGTGAAGTGCTGGTCGGTGGACTCCTCCCACCAACCTGCGGCGAGGATGAGCTCGCCATCTGGCGACACCGCAAATTGGTCAGAGGGGAGGTTCGCGCGGGCAACCTCCGTCATCGTTTTGGTGTCGATGGCCACGATGCCGGCGGGCATTTCTCGATAGTCGTCAACGTACTGGCTGTCGACCCAATGAAGCGTTTTCCCGGTCAGGTAGAGCGTTGCGCCATCCGGTGCTAACGCGCCGAACATTCGGCTCGAAGGCCCTTTGGCATGCGCCGTGGGAACCCAGGCGGCGAGTAAGCCATCAAGGAACGATGTCTTTTTTGTCACCTGGCTCGTTGTCACTGTCGCCAAATTGAGGTCAACCGAGGTTATGAAGTCGCTGTAGAGATGGGGCACGTACATGAGGCCGTTGGTCCTATCCCACGCTGGCTCCACCCAACCAAACTCGGCGCGGTTGCTGATGTTGATAACGGGTGGATCAGTGTCCAACTCGACGTCGACGACGACCTCTTGGCCGCTGAGGTCCAAAACGATCACTCGCGGGACATTGTCGGCCAGGGAGCGCCCGAAGATGCCCAGCCTCGTTCCTTCGCTGAGCTCGGTGGCCCCGTCGGCATAGAAGCCGAGTGCGTCAACTTCGAACAGGGTCGTCACCTCTTCGCTTCGACGATCGAAGCGCTGGACGACGAGGCCGTCAGGTACGTTGGGGTCACTCGCCCGCAGTTCTAGGTGGCTCACCCAATCGATGTGTTCCGCGCCGATGGCGATGCCCAGCGGTGTGTAATACCCGGTAGAGGGGTCGTAGCCTGTGCCCTGGGCCACCTCAGTAGGTGCCCGGTTTCGCGGTCTGCGAGCCACAATGTCCAGGAGAGGCTGTCCTCGCTGAAGGCAACAAAGGCGACCTCGCGCTCGGTATCAGTGACGGTTCCAACCCGCGAACCGACCGGACCGATCGCCGAGCCTTCCACGGTCGAGAGCGTCGACGGATCAACCCTCCATAGATGCAGACCTCCGCTCACCGCACTATTTGTCACCGACGTCGTCGTCGAACCTGACGTTGTAGTTGCGGCGGTGGTGGTGCTTTCTACCTGGATTTGAGTGGTCTCCGTTGGCGGAGGCGAGCGCACGTCCGTCGAACACGCGAGCAACAGGAGGGCTAGCAGCAAATTCTGAGCTCCTCGCCCGATCATTTCGATCATGGGACGGTCTGACATGGTCCTTTGTTCACCAACTTCTCAAGACCCCCTTTGGCGAGTTCGATTGTCTTGAGACCGATGCTTCGCGCCACTAATGCGAGACCGCGATCCTTGGTCGCCAGCGGCTCGTCCAGAAGCTCAGCGAGAGAGACGAAGAAGGGCGTCCGCCGCAGTCAGATTCTCACGGAGCTCCCAAGCCCGCTCTTGAAGAGGCAATGTGGGGAAGATCCCGAGTGGGAAATCACCCACATCGGTGACTGCAGATTCTGCCCGCATGGGATCGATTGCCTGATGCATCGCCGGCCTCCGGACACGGCGACGACCTCAAACACTGCCAAATCCAACGCAGCAAGCGTTCCTTCCGCCCTGATCAGGGCGTCTACTTCAGAGAACGCTTCCTCACCGACCAAGTAGTCGACCAGTCATAGAGCAGATCCTCTACGCGATTCTTTAGGCGATTTTGGTGGCTATGCAACCACGCGAACTTAAGGTTTCGGTTGGCCCTCAACGCTGATCGGCGTTTCCTCGATTGTGCGGGCGGTGGGACTCGAACCCACAGTGGGCGAACCCACCAGATCCTAAGTCCAACCTGTGCGGTCCCTACCTGAACCGTCGAAGCCCATTCAGCCATGCGCCGCTAGCGATTTCAACGACCGACCTAACGTTCCGTCACGGCCTGTACCAAGCTGTCATTGCTGGTTGGGTTGCAGTCTGGGTTGCAGGGATCTTGAACATGTCTTGGCTGAGTTCCTGGCTGTCGCCCGCCAGCAGCATGGGACCACTTTGAGCTGAGTTCCGCCAGCAGCATGGGACCACCTTTCCGCCAGTAATGGGACCACCTCCCGGGGGAGATCCACCAGCACCGGCGCCGTTGTTGT